>CAJXDJ010000024.1 GCA_913052045.1 uncultured Dehalococcoidia bacterium | reverse complement strand
GCATTACTAAAGGCCTTTTCACCTGATAGTTCATATTCAGCCGCGGTAGGAAGAATCAAGACTAACTTTTCTTTAATTGTGGTAAAGTTTAAAGCAAATAAATCCGTTTCAGCACAACTTGGGTGAAACTCATCACCACCCGTTAACACCAATAATCCAGCCATATATTCCTCCCATAAACCCACCTAATCCTAACAAAGAAAGATCTTAAGTATAAGATACAATAAATGTTTGACTGATAGTCTTCTGGAATCTATTCTGTGAACAACAATATCAGGTGAACCTCGTGAACGAAGAATTTAGTAAAATCCTGCGGACCCCATACGCCGAGATGTTGGCGACTGGATTCGGCTTTACAGAGGGTCCTGTTTGGGGCACAGATGGCTTTATATATTTTGTAGACATACGAAATAGCCGGCAACTCCGCTGGAGTAGAAAAACCGGAACCGAAATCGTGAGAACAAACACTGGAGAAGGCAACGGAACTACTTTCGACCGTCTTGGAAGAATGGTCATGTGTGAAGGTGCAAATCGCCGGGTAACTATCTGTGCCGACTCCCAAAATTGGTCAATCTTAGTAAATAGCTATCAAGGTAAAAGCCTAAATCGACCCAACGACGTGGTGTGCCACTCAAGCGGGACCATCTATTTTACAGACCCTGCCGGCAGGCTCCCCTATAAGGAGAGAGCATTGCCATTTTCCGGCGTCTTCATGGTTAACTCTTCTAATACACCATCAGTGGCCACAGACGAATGTGAATATCCCAACGGATTGGCATTTTCCCCAGATGAAAAGCTGCTATACGTTTCTATAAGCCGGTTAAATGAAAATTGCATTGAAGAAAAACAGCAAGGTCTAGTTTGCCAGCACCAATTCATACGTGTGTTCGATGTCAATAGCGACGGGACACTAAGCAATAACCGCATATTCGCGGATATGTCTTCATCCTCCGATGGGGTCCCAGACGGCATGAAAGTAGATCAAGCGGGACGGATTTTCTGTACAGGCCCTGGTGGTTGCTGGGTTTTTACCTCTAATGGAACTCACATTGGGACAATCAAACTTCCGGAGGTACCAGCCAATTTAGCATTCGGAGGACCCAACTGGCAAAACATATACTTTACCGCTCGCACTTCTATATACCTCATGGAAACATATGAGCCAGGCATGGCTGTCTGGTGACTCTCGGCGACATATGCAACCCATAGCTAGCCCTACCACAAATGATGTTTCAAGGAGGATTTGGTGCCATCTTCAATTATTAGAGGCAAGTATGTCGTAAAAAGGGTAATAGACAAATGGTCTAGCGAAATTGTTACCGATGGCGCTGTATTCCAAGACAATGGTTCCATAGTAGAGGTGGGTAAATATCAGGACATCCGGCTTAAATACGATAGAGCTCAGGTTATAGGGGACGGTAAACAAATCGTTTTGCCAGGTCTTATAAACTCACACCACCATGTCGGGCTTACCCCATTTCAGTTAGGAAATATTGACTTGCCTTTAGAACCTTGGATAGCCATAAGACTGGCTAATCGGGATGTCGATAACTACCTGGATACCATGTATTGCGCTTTGCAGATGATTGAAAATGGAATTACCACAGTGATGCACAATCATGCTACTTGGAGAAAACCCTCGAACCAAAGTTTTCAAGAATCTGCTCGAGACGTACTCAAGGCCTATCAAGATTCCGGTATGAGGGTAGCTTTTTCTTTTAGTCACAGAGACCAAAATCATGTTGTGTACGAAGACGACAATCGCTTCCTATCGACTCTGCCAAAAGATCTGGCCTGCAAATTGTCAAATCGTATCTCAAACTCCAAACTTAGCCCAGATGCATACTTCACAATATTTTCAGATGTAAGTCACGCATTCAGTAATGACCCAAAAATTAACGTATTTCTGAGTCCAGGGAATGTCCAATGGTGTTCAGATTCACTACTTGAACAGATCAAACTAGTAGCAAAAAAGCACAATACAGGCATTCACATACACTTGCAAGAAACCATCTACCAAAAGTTGTATGGATATAAAACTTGGGGTAAAACCCCGTTGGCCCACCTGGCTGATATAGGTTTCTTAGGAAAGGAATTATCGTGCGCTCACGGAGTATGGCTAACCAAATCAGATATCGATATGATCGCTAACAGTGGGACTATGGTGGTACACAATGCTAGCTCTAATTTGAGACTGAAAAGCGGCATAGCACCCATTAACCGTATGACGGATAAAGGCGTGATTGTAGCAATCGGAATAGACGAGGCAGGACTAAACGACGATAAGGATATGCTCCAGGAAATGCGCCTGGTTTCTAAAATACATCGCGAGCCCGGGATATCGTCACCCTATCCAACGTCTCACAGCGTACTTCACATGGCTACCGCGAACGGATCCAAGGCTACATTTTTTGACGATATAGGGGTTATAGAAGCCGGTAATCGAGCTGACATTATTTTAGTCGACCTTGACCACATTACAAATCCATATTTGGATCCAGATACTAACATGATAGATGCCTTGCTCTATAGAGGAAGAGGGTTGGACGTAAACACGACAATAGTTGACGGCAACGTTATCATGAAAGACCGGACTTTCACGGGAGTAGACAAAGAACAAATATGGCGCGAGCTAAGAAAATGGCTCTCGAAAGATCTTACACAAGAAGAACTCGAACGCAAGGAAGTTTCGCGAAAGCTTTTACCATTTGTTGAAGAGTACTATAAAAAATGGGATTTTATATCAGATGATCCCTTATATTTTTTCAATCAGGGCTAGGGGGTTAACAAACTAGGACAGGTTTAGCCGCCTATATTTTTACGATATAAAACGAAAAACATTGTTGAGTAGGTGCTTAGAGAATGATGTATAAATTGCAGGATGTTTCCCAATAACCTTCCAGGAACTAATCGAAAGTACCTGATAGACACCATGATAAACTATATTTTGCACGAAAAAGTTTAATTGTGATCAATATCAAAGCCGTATTTTTTGACCTAGACGGAATGTTAGTAGATAGCCAATTAGCAGCTTTATCTGCCACATCTGAATCTTTGGCACAATTTGGAATACATGTATCGATAGAAAAAGTACGGAAACGATTCGGAGGCGGGTCGAAAAATCTCCTGTCACACTTTATGACCGAAGCTCTCGGAGCAACCGAAACACAAACCCTTTTATCCAAGGCTGTCCAAATCAAAAATACTTTACAAGTCAAATACACAGGACAAGTACTCTTGCTTCCAGGTATTAAGAGATTATTGGCAGCAATCAAGTCAGACGGATATCTTATGGGGCTCGCTACAATGAGCAGCAAATCAGTCGCCGAGGCCATAATCAAACATCACGAAATAGATCAATATTTTGATGCAATCACCACGGCTGACGATGTGACACATCCAAAACCAAACCCGGAAATATTATTGCTAACCATGGATCGGCTTGGCATCAAGAAAAATCAAGTAATTTTTGCGGGCGACTCAAGTCACGATCTCGAAGCCGCATACAGACTAGGCATACCGTTTATATTAGCCGACACAGGAATATATGTGCAGGGTAAAGCCAGAATTTCCCTCAGAGTTTCTGCTTTAGAAAAACACATCCCTATCGTAAATTTACACAATTTATTCGGGATTTTCGAAATAATTAAAACATTCCAATCGGTTACTTAGAGATACTCTGCCTTACAATAAGTATTTACGTAACAACTTATCCTTGGCATGAAAAATACCTTTCTGTAAACTGAGATGGCACCAATTACGTTTAACAAATTGAATTAGAACCACAAATGGCTAGGAGCACTAAATTGTATTCTTTAATTATAGCGGGAGGCAGAGGTGAACGGTTGAGACCACTAACCGATAACACACCAAAGCCTATGCTTCAAGTAGCAGGAAAACCCATCGCCTATTATCAAGTACAGCAATCAATATTAGCCGGGATAACCGACATTATTTTTCTATCGGGATATCTGTCATCGACCATAGAAAAGTATTTTGGAGACGGTAAGAATTTAGGCATAAATATCACTTACAGCGTAGAAATGTCGCCTCTCGGACGAGGAGGGGCTATTAGAAAGGCCCTCTCAATCCTACCGTTATCTGACGAACCTGTAATTGTTTTTAATGGAGATGTTTATTCAGAATTCAAAATTCTTAACTTGATTGACAGATACAAATCATCGAAAGCCCTAAATCCTAACCATGCCGGCACCCTACTACTACGCAGGTATCAAAGTTCCTACGGAATAGTAGAAATAGATTCGAACGATATAGTAACTGCCTTTTCAGAGAAACCCGAATTGCCTTACTGGATCAATGCCGGGGTTTTCGCGCTAAATCTCAGCATACGTGACGAACTTCCCAAAATAGGTGATCACGAAACAGAAACCTTTCCAAGGCTGGCAAAGGAGGGACGTTTAGGCGGGATCAAAACTCAACAATTCTGTAGAAGTATAGATAGTTTTAAAGACCTGGCAGACGTCGAAACCCATATGGTGACTAGAAAGACTAGGAATTAGGTCATAATCGGCATACTTTCGATCTAGACCGACTCTATTCAGTGTCCATCAATTGAATGAAAGCCAAGTGGACCTATAAGCCGGGTTCTGTAACTTGATTAGATTGTAACCAATCAAGTTGGTGACCATCTATCTTGCCCATTCGTCATTCAAACGAACTTCTTGGTTATCCAAGAACGATGTTACCATCGGGGTCATGCAGCCAACCCAGGGATAGTTTGGGCAACTATAATCCCTCTATTCGGCCTTGCTCCAGGTGGGGTTTAACCACTAATGTGTCACCACTATTAGCCGTGAGCTCTTACCTCACGATTTCACCCTTACCGCAGTTAAGCGGCGGTATGTTTCTGTGTCACTATCCGTATTCTAACGTTCATCGTTAGAACCCTGGGTGTTACCCAGCACCCTGCCCAACGGAGCCCGGACTTTCCTCCCTCGAATCACATTGAAGCTTTCAAGGGCGGCCACCCGGTCCACTTGACTCTCGCACTAAACTTTAGCATGACTGGTGATTTGAAAAAAGCCTAAATCTGGGTCAACCGAACTGCAGAACCTCACCCAGACAATATTCTGCCACAATTATTACAAGTAAGATCTTGTCTCCCCTGCTTAACCTTTTGCTCTAGTTGAGTTGGAACTGACACGTGACATGTCGTACACATGCCTCTCTCTACTTTCGAAACAGGGCGCCCTGCCTTGGGAGTTCGTAATCTTTCATACAACGTTAAAGCAGGCCTAGCTATGTCCTTGGCTACAATAGCCCTATGGGTTTTTAGTTTACCTAGATCTCTAGTCAGTCTTTCTTTTTCTGCAACTAATCGTTCTTGCGTTAATGTCCAGTTAACACTATCTTTCTGTAGTATCTTCGTGAGCTTTGACAACAGTTCCTGAGTTTTTTCCAAAACGTCAAGTAACTCAAGGGCCTGGAGCTCCTGAATCTCTCCATCTCTCTTTAAAAATGTCAGTTCTTTATCAAGGTCCTGAAGTTCTCTATGATCGCGTACATTACCCCCATAAAGCTTGGTCTCTACCTCCGTAATTTTCGTCCGTATTCCATCCACGATCAGCTCTGCATCTCGATGACTAGTAAGCTCACTATGAACCTTGCTTTGTACAAGTTCTAGTTGCTTCTCCCTTTTTTTTAACCCGTCCCGGTTACCATAAGCCCGATCCGTGATCCTCCATCTCTTAATCATTTCATCGATTTTGAGATCAACTTCCTGGAGATCTATAAGTACACATGTTGCCATAAACGACCTCTCAAACGCTTACAGAATTGTATGGACCATGTCTAAAGGATGTCAACAGTCCTCATACAACCCGCCTAGGACTAACAAGGTGCAATTAAGATTCAACCTTGTTAAAATTCTATTATTGGAACTGGAGGATCTATCCTTGCTGAGGATATACAATACCCTTAACAAGAAAGTAGAACTATTCCAACCCAGGAATACAGGGGTTGTACGGATCTACACTTGTGGACCCACCGTCTATCGTGATGCTCATATCGGCAACTTAAGATCTTATCTTATGGCCGACTGGATACGTAGATCTCTAACAATCCAAGGTTTTAACGTTACTCACGTAAAAAATATCACAGACGTTGGACACATGCGACAAGAGCAATTAGAGAGAGGAGGGGATAAGGTTGTACTCGCCGCTTTAGCAGAAGGCAAAACCCCCAAAGACATCGCTGATTACTACACACAAGCCTTCTTAAAAGACGAGGCAAAAATAAATATCTTACCGGCAAGTCATTTTCCTCGCGCGACAGAGCACATCCCAGAGATTATCGACATTATTCAAGAATTGTTCACCAAGGGATATGCGTATGAAGTAGATGGGAGTGTCTACTTTAACGTTCCTGCATTTGATAAATACGGTCAGCTGTCTGGAAACATAGCCCTAGACCAGGCTCGGACTTTAACCCTCTTAGAGAGCGACCCTAACAAAAAAGATCCACGGGATTTCGCTTTGTGGAAAAAGGCGGAACCAGGAAGAGATATGAAATGGGACAGCCCGTGGGGGTATGGTTTTCCAGGCTGGCATATCGAATGTTCGGCTATGTCCAGTAGGTATCTTGGATTCGAACAGGACATTCACACTGGTGGCGTAGATAACATATTTCCGCATCATGAAGACGAAGTAGCACAAAGTGAAGCTGCATTCGGAACACCCTACGTCAATTATTGGATCCATGGGCAACATCTTCTAGCTGATGGGGTAAAAATGGCCAAATCGGCCGGAAATGAATTCACCCTGGCAGATCTGGAAGCAAGGGGCTTTGATCCGTTGTCATTCCGTTATCTTTGCCTAACAGTCAAATATCGTAATCGTCTCAACTTCACATTCTCAGCTCTTAAAGCTTCTCAAAAAGCATTGACTCGTTTGAGAGATCTAGTAGCAAATTGGAAGCACACAGCCCGATACCATCAAACAGACCAGTCATTAAGGTCAGCCTGGAAAACCAAGTTCTGGAATGCCGCCAATAACGATTTGAACTTAGCACAAGCTCTTGGAATCGTCTGGGATCTCGCATCCTCAAAGCTACCCGATGCTTCCAAGTTAAACCTGCTATTCGGTTTCGACGAACTTCTGGGCCTAGATTTGAACAAATACACCGCCACCAAAAAGTTACCGCGAGATATAAAAAAGAAGGTAACAATGCGGAACGATCTCAGGGCAAATGGGAGATTCAAAACATCTGACGCAATTAGGGCAGAACTCTCGGAAGGTGGGTTGATCGTCAGAGACACCTTAACGGGCACATTTTTCCGAAGCAAAACCGTCTTAGAACGTCAAGCAGCAAGATGGCCGACTGTCTCCTCTTCTCGGGAAGTAGATTCTTTTCTATCCCATCATGCAACGAAAAGTTTTTCGCTTATATTGATTGCGACGAACTACTATCAAGATGTGAAGCGATGTATTAAAAGTATCATTTCAAGTTGCTCCGCCTACAATTTGGAAATAATCATTGTGGATAACGGATCTACAGATGGGACATCCGAAAAACTGGATAAGTTACAGCAAAAGCACCCTCATATAAAACTCATTCATTGTGATCATCAGTTGGGCGATGCACAAGCAAAGAACATTGGCCTGAAACAAAGTCTGGGGCACATAATCTTGATGCTGGACACATGCGTAGAACTAAAAGGCGATGTGTTAATCAAAATTGAAAAACAACTGAAAGATACACGTGTGGGCGCAATAGGGACGTGGGGACTTTTATCAGATAACTTAAACCACTTTCACGAGGAGGTCGACTTCGGAGAGATCGACGCCCTTCAAGGATATTGTTTTGCTTTCAGAAGGGATATCCTGCTGGATGTAGGTCTCATGCGGGAATGCTTCAGGTTCTACCGAATACTAGATATTGATTTCAGTTTTCAAATCAAAGACAAGGGGTACAAGATACTAGCGGACGGCTCATTGCCAATGTTGAGACACAAACATAGACAATGGGAAAATCTGCTGGAAGCGGAAAGGGACGAGCTAAGCAAGAAAAACTTCAAGCGTTTCTTAGTCCGTTGGAAGAATAGGACTGATTTGCTCGTAACCAGAGGTACCCGAGATATTTATGATAAACTTAATCTCAACAGCTCCAACGGATCCAACAAATGAATCGACCAACAGCTATTAGAAATATACCGTTTTTGTCGGATGAAAAAGTCGTGCAAATGTTTGATTCAGCCAAAGGCATGACATCAGAAGACACCAGCCCTGGTGAGCTCTTCGTGCTTACTACACACAGACTACTATTCTTTCCACAAACGAATTCCGGATCTGAATTTTCTGTCGTTCCATTGAGTGAAATTGATTGTCTTTCCAAAAAAAGAAGTAATAACACGAAGAATATAGAATTATTACATAGCAAGAGCAAAAGCCCAAAATCGTTATATCAAGGCCTGTCTTTTATATTTGCAGGCATCTTATCCTATTTGGTGTTGGGCTATAACAGTGACAGTCTAACAATAGCTCTAACTATGGGAATCACACTCAGTTTACTAGGGCTTTTGTTCGTGGGGCGATATCTGGTGCATAGATTCAAATTGCCCCAATTCTATACTGAGGAAGACCAAGATCTTATTTTAAACGCAGGGTCACTATTACTGAAGCTTACATGCACAAACAACCAGTCGAGTAACCAAATACCAAATTTTATTAACATTATCATGCGCACTAGAGCCAGACCCTAACGCTAAGTATTCAGTTCGATTCATCACGAAATTGGCTTGAATCTTCTTTCACCCTAGTGAAAGGGCTGGCACAATATCCAAGTCCGCGCTAGACCTACATCCTCTGCTCAAACTGAAATATCCACAAGCGCCGACCATAGCTCCATTATCCGTGCACAAATTAGGGCTCGGAATGAATGTTGCAATATTTGACTTTTTTTGCATAACGGTTCGTAACCGGAGATTGGCAGTCACACCCCCGCCTAATATTACACCAT
>CAJXDJ010000023.1 GCA_913052045.1 uncultured Dehalococcoidia bacterium | reverse complement strand
GTGTTTAGAACTACTCGGAGCTATCCAGATAGACAAGGGAACTAGAGAAGAGCTCATAACTCATGCCGCCCAAAGTGGAGGAGATCTGAAACGCGGGTCATCGGAGGCTGACGTAGAGGCCTTTGGAATCCGTGTGGCAGAAATGTTACAACTCATCGCAGCCACCAGGGAGTATCAATTCGGCTAGGGTAGAATCCCGAAGCCTATAGCCCTTTGTCTGCTAAAATAAATTAAGACCCACTATAAGGAGTACATTATGGCTAAAGATCCTATACTGGTAGTCTTCCAACTAACTGGAGGAAATGACTATCTGAATACCATAGTCCCTCGACAGGAAGGCTTGTACAGAGACTACAGAAAAAACATCGTAATACCCGAAGGGGAAGAAATCCCCATAGACGACAAATACGGATTCCATCCCGAGATGGGAGCACTTAAACCCTTCTGGGAAGAAGGCAAGATGGCTCTTATACACGGAATAGGGTATGAAAACTCTCCCCGTTCTCACTTTCGATCTATGGACATATGGCACACTTGCGAACCCAATAAAGTTGGAACCGAGGGTTGGGTCGGTAGAGCCACAAAAGTCGTCGATCCTGGTAAGGAAAATGTTCTGACAGCTGTCAATTTTGGGCAGGGCCTTCCCAGAGCGATGGCCATGCCAGGCGTTCCAGTTGCTTCAGTATCCGATATCGAGAATTACGGTGTGCTGACCGGAATAACTGGAGAGCAGCAACGCCAAAGAGCACTAGAGCGTTTCTCCCGCGTATATTCCCCCGCTATAGGAACAGGCCCAGTAATGGATTATCTAGGCCAGACCGGCCTAGACGCTTTGAAGGGCGCTGATATCCTTAAGATCGCTCCTGAGATGTATTCTTCATCTGTGGAATATGCAGCCACCCCACTTGCGCAGAAGTTCAAGGGAATCTCTATGGTGCTACAGGCCAATCTGGGCACACGGTTCTTTTACACACAGAGTGCCTCCTGGGACACACATGCTTCCCAGATGCCCGGGCACAAAGGGCTTTGGCAGGATGCATCCAGATCAGTCTCGGATTTCTTCGCAGACCTCAGGGAGCATGATATGGCAGACAACGTAGTCCTCATAATGTTTTCTGAATTCGGCAGACGTGTCGTAGACAACGGATCAGGTACTGACCATGGGGCTGCTGGTGTTGCGTTCGCGATCGGTGATCCAGTTAAAGGCGGACACTACTCCGAGTATCCATCCATGAAGAGAGAAGATCTTCAAGAAGGAGACTTGGCACCAAACTATGACTTCCGTGGTTTTTATTCCACCCTCCTCGAAGACTTCATGCATCTAGATCCGACCGAAATCGTCGGCGGTTCCTTCGAAAAGCTGAGTTTCATAAATAAGTAAACACCCCATTGGGGCCTAAAAACGACAGTGAGGTGAACCACAACTAAAGCGAGCGGTTCACCTCACTGTCGTTCCCAAAACAAAAAGTTTGCACGGGAGGTAACATATGCCCTTGACCCACATAGCGTCAGGAAGAGCTTTTACCTATGCCACTAATATTGGGAAAATATCTCGGTCAGAAATAGGGTTTCGACACCCCGTTGGTTTGGCCAGAGGAAAGGATGATACGCTATATATCGCAAATTGGGGAGACGAAGCATCTCCTAACGCCCGCATTACCAAGTGTTCGATTTCTGCACAAGATTGGATCGCCGACATAGGCACGCCAGGTAATGGCCCTGGGCAGTTTTTGTGGCCGGGAGGATTGGCTTCTGACACTGCTGATCGCCTTTACGTGACCGATCAGGCCGACCATAAGGTAGTAATCTTCCAAAATGACGGGGAATTCGTTGGGAAATGGGGGTTATATGGGACCGGGGATGGAGAATTTAACAGCCCAGCGGGAATTGCTATTGATTCTAACCAAAACATTTGGATAGTAGATTCAAAAAACCATCGAATACAAAAGTATTCTAACGATGGGAAATATCTCCATGGGTTTGGACGATTCGGATCCGAAATAGGCTCTTTAAATAACCCTTGGGGAATTGGTCTGGATATAGCAGGGAACGTCTATGTCGCCGATTGGGGAAACAATCGGGTCCAAAAATTTAGCCCTGATGGTGACCCACTGTTGTCGATTGCCTATGCGGACACATCGGCTGATTCTTTAAACCACCCAGCCGACGTTACAATAGACCTAGAGGGAGATATATACATCGCAGATTGGGGAAATCATAGAGTCGTAGTCTATGAACCAGATGGGACTTTTCTCCTTGCTATCAAGGGGGATGCTTCTGACCTATCCTCGTGGGCTAAGGCTTCTATAGCAGCCAACCCAGATTTAGCCAAAGCTAGAGACCGCGTGGATCTGGAACCCGAGTGGCGTTTTTGGCACCCTGTATCAATAAACATAGGTGCCGACTATAGAATTTTGATAGCAGAAGCTCAACATATGCGAATTCAAGTTTATCAAAAAGATCTTGAATACACCGAAGCTCAGTTCACATTATAGAGGAAACAAATCCCTTTTAACCTGTCCGGGCTGAGAAGGTTCGACACCATTATTCCTTTGCGGATTCCATCGCAACACTATATATTAACAACACACGACAGCATCAAGGAGATTCACATGCCTGTAACACAAATAGCAGGAACGAAAGCCTTCGCCTACGTTGGCAATATTGGCCAAATCGGCGCTTCTGGACCCACGTTGCGTCACCCTATGGGACTTGCACGTGGTAAGGATGATGTACTATATGTAGCCAATTGGGGAGTTGAAAGCAATCCATCTACACGTATAACAAAGTGCACCATAGACTCACAAGAGTGGATCCAAGATATAGGACATCCTGAGAATGGCGATCCCACCTTTAAATGGCCGGGAGGGCTTGCCATTGATGACCAAGAAACCCTTTTCGTCACAGATCAGGCGGACCATTGCGTCCACAAATATTCCAGAGATGGGAAATATCTAGGCCGATGGGGAATGTCCGGAAATCTTGATGGAGATCTAAAAAGACCAAGCGGAATAGCAGTGGATGGAGATAACAATGTTTGGGTAGTAGATTCAGGGAACGACCGAATACAACAGTTCGATGCCAATGGATCCTTTTTAAGTACATTTGGGGCCAGTGGATCCAGGGATGGCGAGTTTAACTCCCCTTGGGGAATCAGCATTGATAACGGCGGGAACCTACTCATAGCAGATTGGGGGAACAACCGTGTTCAGCGTGTAACTACAAACGGACAAACATTACAAACCATAGGAAGCCCAGGCGACCAAAATGGCGAATTGAATCATCCGAGCTCCGCAATAGAAGACAAAGATGGCGACATTTACGTCGCAGATTGGGGAAATCATAGAATACAGATCTTTGAGACGGACGGTATATACCTGGCCACTCTGATAGGAGATGCTAACAACCTATCTGAATGGGCTAAAGGAAAGGTATCTTCCAATCCGGACTTACTTAAAGCTCGAGAAAGAGTCGATTTGGAACCTGAATGGAGATTTTGGAGCCCCACCTTCGTCCATGTCGGCGATGACTACAAAATCCTAATCGCCGAGGGACAACACATGCGTGTCCAAATCTATCAAAAGGATCCTTCCTACCAAGAAGCTCAATTTACACTGTAGAATACATCGATTAAATGTGCAGTTTTGCGGTGGCATATTATGTGAGCTAATGACTGTTTCGCTTGCGCGTGATTTGGGCTGAACTTATAATGCTACTAGTTCTGACATATGAGGTATAAGTAATGGCTACCCAGTTTATGGCATATTTCAACGGCAAGTGGATCCCAACAGACGAATGCAAGGTTTCCATTGCTGACCGTGGCTTTACCCTAGGAGACGGAGTCTTTGAGGTAGACAGGACGTTCAACGGGAAGATATTTGACCTCAATGGGCACTTAGACCGACTTTTCAGATCTCTTAAGTATGTCAGAATTGACCCAGGGCTCACCTACCAAGAAATAGCAGATATCAGCGAGGAAGTGGTTGACCGTAACTGGCCACTAATCGCTGCGGGTGGAGATATGACCGTGACTCAACGTATAACTCGTGGCATCGGACGATCCGTCGCCGAGACAGGAGAGCCTACAGTCTATATTGGGGGAGCTTCCCTCGACTTCAACCGATTCGCTCATCTTTACGATAAAGGCTGTCATGTCGTATTCGCTAGGACCCGCGCATATCATCCAGATTCTCTGGATCCAAAGGTCAAGCATCAAAGCCGCATGAATTTCGTCATGGCTGATCTCGAGGCAAACGATGTTGACCATGGTGCTTGGCCTGTGCTTCTGGATTTAGAGGGTAACATTTCTGAGGGCACCGGTTTCAATATCTGGATAGTTAAGGATGGCATCTTAAAATCTCCTAAAGACCGTACAATGCTTCAGGGTATTTCAAGAAAGGCCATTCTTAAATTAGCCAAGAACCTTGACATACCAATACAAACCGAAGACATTCAGCTTTATGATGCATATAATGCCGACGAAGTTTTTATCTCAGGCACCAGTCATTGTATGTTGCCTGTTTCAAAATTGGATAATAGGCCGATGGGCAGTAATATGCCAGGGCCTGTTGTCAGTCGACTGCTTTCCGCATGGAGTGAACAAGTGGGAGTAGACATTATCGGACAGTCTCGAAGCCAAGTAGGGCTAGAGTAGCCAGTTGCAGCAGTCATCAATTCAACTTTAGGAGAATCCACATGGCCTTGGAAACAAAAACCTTGGGTAGGACCGGCTTAAAGGTTACTCAACTGGGGTATGGAGCATTAGAAGTTCGTGGAGTTTCCTCAGAAGATCCCAAAGCACGAATGCCAAGTGAAGCTCGCGCCAAGGAGATTCTCAACGCAGTTCTAGACTCTGGCATCAATTTCATTGATACAGCTTGGTGTTACGGTAGAAGCGAAGAAATGATAGGAAAGTTTATATCCCATCGAAGAAGCGACTTTACACTCGCTGCTAAAAGTGGGCACGGAAACTGTAGCTCTACCAAATACGGGTCCTATACCCGAAGTGATATATTAGCCTGCATAGAAGAAAGTCTGCGAAATCTTAAAACAGACTACGTTGACTTGCTACAACTCCACAACCCGACCGGCAAAGATGTAGAGGAGTGTGAATGCATAGAAACACTTAAGGACCTTCAGGCTCGTGGTTGGACCCGCTTTATAGGATGCTCTAGCGTTATACCTCATCTCGACGACCACCTCAAAACGGGAGCATACGATGCATTTCAACTACCTTACTCCGCCCTGGAACCGGAACATTACGATATCATAAGCAAATCAGCAAAATCAGGAGTTGGTACTATTATCAGAGGTGGCGTAGCAAAGGGAGAACCAGGATCGGTTGCAATAAACGCCCAACGAATGCAAAACTGGAAACCATCCCTGGGAGGCAGCGCCGGAATAAAACGTTGGGATATGTTTACCGAGGCAAACCTTGGAGACTTAGTAGACGAAGGTGAAACCCGAACGTCGTTTCTACTTCGATTTACACTGTCACATCCGGATGTTCATACAATTATTGTGGGAACCCAAAACCCCGAACACTTAACCCAAAATGTAGTTGCAGCAGAAAAAGGCCCCCTCCCTCCTGACGTCTACACAGAAGCTAAGAACAGATTACGTGCGGTAGGCCTAGGACACGGTCAGTAATTTTATGGGCACAGCAGTCTAGCTAGTCTTGGAACCGAAAAACAAAATGGATAAGCAAGACTCACAATAACAATCGTCTTTGTTAATTGACCCAAGATCCATCAACTGATTGACTGGACGGCCATTGCAGACACGTCTTCATCTTCTGCGCCACTGCCCCCCGCAGCACCTATAGCCCCAAATAACACTGCCCCCCGAAATAGAGGCACAGCCCCTTGTTGGAGGGCCATTCGTCCTTGATGCATATGAACCAACGCTTGAGATACAGGATTGTTTGATCGATCGATTAAGTCTCCACTTTTCATCCCGCCATAAGTTACCGAAGCAAATGCCTTCGCCCGGCTTGTTTCTGTCCACCACCAAAGAGACCCATCCATACGTGCGGAGGCAATCAAATCACCACGAGCATCCACCACACTAACAGCCACTATAATGTCCAATTCTCTAGCCCTTTGAAACCCAGCTTCAAGAGCCTTCATGCCCTCGACAAGAGTAATGCCAGCCATAGAGACCTCCTAATTGTTTTCAATGGAGGATACAATTCTGTCCCGCCTTGGTCAACGGGCTCATTTTAAGTGTTCCCGCAACATTCTCTTCCTAAATAGACTTACTTGCATTGTTGACACGTTGCCTACTTTTTGATGCAATGGGGAAACACTAATTTTGTTGTTAGTAGTTAGGTTGCGACCTTAAGAGGTAATGATGGCTTCAGTAGAACAAACATACATCTATGTCGGACTAGGTAGCGAAGGCGGGCAAGAAGGACATGGCCTTTACAGGCGTCCAATTTCCGGAGGATCATGGGAGCTCAAAACTCATGGCCTTCCAGAAAACCCGGATGTAAGAGATCTTGCTCTCGACCCAGAAAACGTCAGCATATTACTCTGCGGTACCCAAGATGGGGTTTATCGAACCACCAACCAGGCAGATCATTGGGAAAAACTTCCTCTTCCTGGACATCCTGGAACTATTTGGGCCGTCAATTACCATCCCAACGATCCCACAATCATTTATGCAGGTGGCGAGGACGCCGCATTGTACAGAACTACAGACAGTGGCCTAAATTGGTCTCGAGTTCCTATAGGAAACATAACATTCCCTTCCGTAACAATGAAGCCACAAGAAATGCCAAAACGGATCCTAGAAATTGCGGTTGATCCTCAACTGCCCCAAGAGATATATGCTGCTATAGAAGTCGGGGGGTTGATCCGTAGTCGAGACAACGGCGAAACATGGGAAGGAGTTAGCGAAGGACACTACCAAAATGATGATCCAGTAGATCTTCATTCCGTTCTCGTAGATCGGTCGAGGCCTCGTCACATTTCTATAATCGCCAGGGCAGGGCTTTTTCAGAGCACGGATGGGGGAGACCACTGGGCCCCTGGTAATATCCGCAAGCTTGGCCGACAAGGAACTTATTCTAGAGTAATCCGAGAACTGCCCGGTGACCCTAGTACAATCTTTATAGGAGGGGGACCTGAATTTCGTGGAAGCCCGGGGGCTTTATTTAAAAGCGTAGACTATGGGACGACATGGAACTTAGTGAACATGGGGGTAAGTCCAAATAGTACTATTTTTGGATTCTACATTAACCCCCTTGACACCAACCAAATGTTTGCGGGCACTAGATGCGGACAAGTATTGGGGACACTAGATGGCGGCAACCACTGGGACGATTTCTCACTACCCGAAGATCTTTCTGAGATAAATACTTTAGTCTGTGGTTAGATTAAATCGATTAACAATTTAGGAGGTGTTATTTTGCTTGAGCCCGACTTGTCCGTCTACGCACCTATCGTAGACCGACCAAAAATGAAATGGCCAGGAGGTGCCCGTGTCGCACTCTGGATAGCACCAAATGTAGAATATGTCGATTATATCCCCGCACCGAATGATGGCAAAGGAGGATTTTTCCGTCAGGTACATACTCGAACTCCCAGCCCGGATGTGGCCCAATTTGGAAACCATGACTATGGCAATCGAGTTTGTTTCTGGAGAATGCTCGAGGTGTTCGATCATCACAACATCAAATGTACGATTTCCTTAAATGAAGCAGTCCTTCAACAATTTCCCGAGACTCTCGACGCCATGGTCAAACGTGACTATGACTTCATGTCACATGGTATATACAATAATCGCTTCCTCAACCTCCTTTCAATCGAGGAGGAGAGAGCCTTTTTTCAAGATTGCAAGGAAACGCTTAAGCGTTATACCGGAAAGGAACTAAAGGGCATGTTAACCCCCGCTGTATCTCCATCGGCCAATACCCACAATCTAATGGCGGAAGCAGGACTTATCTACAACGCCGACTGGGGCCATGACGATCAGCCATTTCCAATGAAGGTGAAATCAGGCCGGCTGATTTCGATGCCCTACAACCTAGACTTGAATGACGGGACATTCAATCGTTTTGGATTACCTCCAGAATATTGGGCACAATGCGTTAAAGATCAATTCGATGTTATGTACGCGGAAGGGGCCGACAATGCCAAACAGTTGTGTCTATCTTTACATCCAGCATTAATTGGACACCCAAGCCGGATTAAATACCTTGATGAGGTTTTAGGATATATGCTCTCACACGAAGGGGTGTGGCAAGCCACCGCGGACGAGATGGCTGAGTATTATATGGCGAATTACTACGAGACCATGGTCTCCCATCTCGAAAAAACTTCTTACACCTAACATTATTTCGGAATTACTTAATATGGAGAAGAACAATGCCACATGACCGAACATATGGGTACGATATGCCCTACTATGACTGGTCTCCTATATCGACCCGTCCTCCTCTACAATGGCCACACCAGGAAAGAGTCGCCTTATCTGTCCTGTTGAGTATCGATCATTACCAATGGAAGCCTACCAACTCTTTCAATAATGGCGGTATGCCAGGTTCTCTCCCGCCAAGTGCCTATAAATCACCTGAGGCCCCCGGTGGGGTTAGTGGATCAGGCAGGCCTTTCCCAGACATCATAGCATTTGGGCAACGAGAATATGGTCCACGAGTTGGTGTATTCCGGGTAATGAAGATCTTAGACAAATATGGAATCAAGCCAACTATCGCCATTGACGCAATGTCTGCAGAAAACTATCCCTACCTCGTGAATCTGTTTAAGGACCGGGGATGTGAATTCGTAGCCCATGGAATAGCCTCTAATCAGATGATTACTAGCTTAATGTCCCCCGAAGAAGAGCGAGACTATATACTCCGTTCGCTGGAAGCTGTCACAAAAGCTACAGGAGTTCCTCCTCGCGGTTGGATGGGCCCGGAATTTGGAGAGTCAGAACGTACGACGGCCATCCTTGCTGATGAGGGGCTGAATTATGTCTGCGATTGGCCCAATGATGACCAGCCTCATCCAATGACGACCCCTACTGGCGATCTCTATTCTTTGCCTGTCAACTTAACCCTGCAGGACCTGAAAAGCCATTGGTACGCACGTATTCATATCGATGTCTATGCAAAG
>CAJXDJ010000022.1 GCA_913052045.1 uncultured Dehalococcoidia bacterium | reverse complement strand
ATATTAACAACTGATAAATGTATCGAATCTAAATCTAAATTTAAGTATCCAAAAGGATATGCAAGTAATTCCTATTATGAAATACTTGGTAAAAATAAACCGATTAAAACCAAATTTATAAAAACTAATTATTTAGATAATCATAATAACCTAATTTCATCTGATGAATATTCTAAGGAGGTTAACGAATTTAGCAACGAGCGAAAGATGATGTATATTAACTCACCTGCGATGAGTCCTGGTGAAGGGGAATATCTGCGCGTACTAGCGCACGAATTGCAACATGTCGTCCATTGGAATCACAATAAATTCCAGGACACATGGCTGAATGAAGGTTTGTCTCAAACTACGGAAATGGAGTTAGGGTTCTTGCCCAACAATATAAATGCATTTAGAAGCTACCCGCTGACGTCATTAGTACACTGGCCTATAACAGGTGATTCTGTGTCAGCTAACTATGGGGCAGCTTTTTTGTTTACTTGGTATCTTGAAAATAGATTTTTTCAAGATACCAAGTTTCTAGACTTGATTGACAGAGAAGCCGTTGGGATCGGAGCAATAAACGAATACTTATCTTCTAGAGGAGAAGATGAGACGTTCGAATCTGTTTTTGAGGAATGGACAATAGCTAATTTCTTACCAGGAGCATCGCAAGAAACCATTTTTTATAGGGAAGTTAATCTCAATTTGGAATCTACAGATTCCCTTAGCCAGGGAGAAGTTTTGAAATTATATCAACCTCAGTATAGCGCTCGTTATATAGATGTTTATTCGGAATCTGATCATCTACGGATGAAGTTTGAAGGGACCGAACGAATTCCCATAATATCATCAATGCCACAAACTGGAGATCATTGTTGGTGGAGTAATCTCGGGAATTCCATCAATTCCACGCTCACGAGATCCATAGATTTATCTAATGTTTTGCAAGCACATCTGCAGATAAAGTTTTGGCAGGACATGGAAAAACATTGGGATTATCTTTATGTGGAAATTTCTGAAGATGGCGGGTCGAGCTGGGATATAATACGTGGTAATCTTACAACGAATGAAAATCCGTTTGGATTAGGTTTTGGTCCAGGCTATACGGGTTCAAGTAATGATTGGTTGAATGATCAATTTGATCTTTCTGTTTATGCGGGAGGCCAGGTATTACTACGTTTTCACTATGTTACTGATAGCAACCGATATGGTGAGGGGTTCTGTCTAGACGAATTAGCTATACCAGAAATAGATCTATACTATGATGGATCAGATGAGACTGGATGGATCTCGGAGGGGTTCCTTTGGACGGACAACTTTACTTCCCAAGATTATTTTATTTATGTAATACAAAACAACAACGGTGGTACCACAATCAGGAAAGTGGATGTAAACCCTGGTGGACATGCCGAGTTTGATGTTTCAGGGCTTCTTGACGCGAATCGTACCACCATAGTAATTGGAAGTTTGTCTCCCAACAGCACTCAAGAGGCTCACTATGTACTTACAGCTTCAGGAAATTAATTGAGATTACTAGTTTGTTTCCCATGGCATGAAAGGTTTCCATTCGTCGAAAATCGTTGCGACCATGGAGGACATAATAAGGACTGGCATATGTAGCTCTAAGGCTTTTTTAATAGTAGCATCCGCGCTTGGCTGGGGGGTTGTCCAGCTTTCTTATGATTGCAATTGGAACATGCACTTACGATATTGTCCCACGTCTGCTTTCCTCCTTGAATTCTAGGTTTGACGTGATCCATCGTTAAGCATCTCCCTTTTTTTCCACAATATTGACATGTTTGGATGGTTCCACGGTTTGCTTCGAGGGTGTCTGCCTTGCCTTTGATTACCAATGTCAAAGCCCGTCTAACTGTACATATGTTTACTGGTTGATAGTCTAGGTTAAGGACTAAAAAGGCGTACTGAGAGAATAAACCTCATGAACTAACATGAGACCGTCTTGTTGGCAGTTAAATACGCGAATCTATTTTTGAAGACAGATTCTCAGGGAAAATGTTCAATCTTTCTAGAACGCTATCAAAATCTTCCACGAGAAAAGAAGCAATTGATCCATCATCGATGGTGTTATTTAGTCCCATAATAGGGAATTGATCGATCATCTGGAGGAGAGATGAGATGAATGCTATGGAAAGCACAAATCCAAATAATGCTCCGCCAACGTTGTCTAATGCTCCTAACATCAAAATCTTTATGGTCTTCTTGAGTAATGATCCAAACATAAAGAAGGATAGAAGAACAAGTAGAAATATCACAAGGAAGCCTAGCACGCTAGAGGCATTATCGTTATCTGTAAACGATTCAATGATTTTGGCGGACTGTGAGAAATATCTGCTACCCACGGCTATGCCGAGCAAGATTCCGCATAGGAGGGCCAATGTTTTGACCAACCCAGTCTGCCATCCTATAAAGATGGAGATTCCCATCGCTACTAAGATCGTAAAATCTAACCAGTTCAATGTTAACTGTTCCTTAATTGGTAACTTCTAAACTTTAACATAGGAAGATAAGTCTAGTCATTAATACGACTTAAATCTGCTTGTACTACCGAAGTCAATCTCTGTCATCAGGGTTCAAGTGTTATAATCTCGAGCAGTCGACATGACTATTCATATAGATTAATACGTTGTTTTGGTTGATAGTATGATGATTTCAATTGATGGTCCGGTTGCTACAGGAAAATCGGTAGTAGGTCGTCTTCTCGCAAAAAGATTAGGTTATAGGTTTCTTGATACTGGAATTATGTACCGAGCTGTAACCTGGTTGGCCATGGAAGATAATATTTGTATCGGTGACTGGGCTGGTCTTACTGCATTGGCTAACGAGACCGTTATCTGGATTGACTACGAAACCGGGCAAATATACCTTAATGGGTTGTTAGTTCCTTTGTCTGAGGAAAGGGACAGCATAGACAAGAACGTATCCCTTGTATCTGAGGTTCCAGGTGTCAGAAAAGTATTGACGAAATACCAACAGATTATTGGGAGTAACGGGTCTATTGTTATGGTTGGACGTGATATTGGGACGGTAGTATTGCCCCATGCATCCGTCAAATTCTTTCTGACTGCATCTGATAAAGAACGAGCTAGACGACGATATATTGAGCTCAAGGCCGATGGATTTGATGTTGAAGAAGAGAAAGTTTTTCGTGCGATGGAGAAACGGGACAAATTAGATTCTGAGAGAGCCCAATCGCCGCTCAGACCTGCCGAAGATGCCTATATAGTTAATACCGATGGACTCGATATAGAAGAAGTGGTCAATAGAATGACACGAAGAATTAGGGAATAATGAAGGTTTTTTACAGATGGTCTATACTCTTTTGTAGACTTTGTTTCTTTTTCTTTGCGAAATTGGAAATAGAAGGAAAGGAGAATATACCTCCTAAGGGACCTTTACTGGTCGTGTGTAATCATTTAAGTAATGCAGACCCTCCTATAGTAATGATGGCGTTTAACCGGCCACTTTTTAGTTTAGCTAAGAAAGAATTGTTTTCCAATGTTCTCTATCGATGGTTTTTTAGTACTGTTGGCGCCTTCCCGGTAAATAGAAATGGGAATAACATTCTAGCCCTGCGTTGGGTGATACAAGGCCTTTCGCAAGATAAGGCGATTATGATATTTCCGGAAGGGACTAGGAGTAAGAGTGGTGCCATGACCAAGGCATCACCGGGAATTGGATATCTTGCGATTAAATCACAAGCTCCAGTATTGCCAGTCGCTATTACGGGGAGTGAAAAGATCAAACAAATTTGGAGGCTGCCATTCCCATTTTGTAGCCTCAAGGTAAGAATTGGGACAGCTTTCACAATTCCATATATTGAGGGTAGATTGAATGAAGCGTTGATTCAGGATATATCCGATAGTATTATGAGCAGAATAGCGTATCTCCTTCCAACTAATTACAGGGGCTCGTACAGTTCTTGGCGTTAGGCTAGGCTTATAGAAAGTGTCTACAATTTTGGTCTGGAGATAATAGGTCTCTTCTTAACAAGTGGGCGTTCTTGTATTAGAATAGGGCCATAAGGAAATGGTCCTTCTATCGACTATCGTTACCGTGGAGTTCCTCCGACATTGTCTGTTATCGAAGATATAAAAGGTAGAGTCGACATTGTGGACTTGGTTTCTGAATATGTTGCACTAGAGAAGTCTGGTGCGAATTTTAGATCCAAGTGTCCCTTCCATAATGAAAGAACGCCTTCTTTTTTCGTTTTCCCTAGTAGGCAGTCATGGAGGTGTTTTGGTGCTTGTGCGACCGGTGGCGATCTCTTTTCCTTTCTTATGAAACACGAAAACTTTGATTTCCCACAGGTATTGACGTTTCTATCCAAGAAGGTAGGAATAGAAATGCCATCTAAAAAAAATAAACAAAACAATGAAGATGTCTTTAAGATTAATGAAGAATCTATACGTTTTTACTCTAAAGTCTTGATGTCTGATCGAGGGAAGGATTCAAGAAATTATTTGTTGAATCGAGGGATTTCAACAGATACTATGTCGGATTTTTGCCTAGGACTTAGCCTCAGCGATGGAATGTCCTTAAAAACTTATCTGCAGTCCTTAGGATTTAAGGAAGAACAGATGATCTTAGCTGGAATGGTGACTCAATCAAAGGACGGAGCACTGAAAGATTTATTTAGGAACCGGGTAATGGTGCCAATTTTGGATCAGGATGGTAGAGCCGTTGGTTTTGGTGGTCGTGTTTTAGACGATTTTGTCAAACCAAAATATATGAATACAAGAAGAGGATTAGTATTTGACAAGGGCAAGATTCTATTCGGATTTCATGTTGCTAAAGATCACATAAAAGAAAAGGGAGCCGTAATAGTTGAAGGATATATGGATGCCATAGTAGCTCATCAGGCTGGTTTTAGAAACGTGGTAGCATCCATGGGTACCGCATTAACTGTGCATCAAGTGTCATTGCTAAACAGCATCACAACTGATGTAATATTGGCACTAGATCCCGATGAAGCAGGCCAGGAAGCTACCCTTAGAAGTTTAGAATCATCCTGGCGAATTTTACAGCGAAACACCGTGAATCAATTGCCGACTTCGACTACCTATCGAAGATCTACTGCTCCCAATATTCGAGTGGCTAGCCTTCCCCACGGCAAAGATCCAGACAAGATCATTATAGAAAATCCTAATGCCTGGGAAAATATCTTGTCTAATTCGGTTCCCGTCTTGGAGTTTTTGTTTACGGCGCTTTCATCTAAACTTGACCTGACTACAGCTCATGGCAAAGCTGAAGTCGCAGCTCCACTTTTGAGATTGGTTTCGTCTATACCAGAGCCTTTCGAACAGGATCGCCAGTTCCGAAGGGTATCTGAATTGTTGGAGGTTTCTGAAGATACTCTGAAGGCAAGTATGGAAGGTTACAAAAGACCGGCCGAAAGAAGGGTGAATTATCGTAGAAAAGAGATGGTCATAGAAGCCACATTTGATCGGTTAGAACGAGATCCATTGGAGGAATACTGTCTGGTGCTGCTTATACAAAACCCCAAATTAGACCATGTTGCTTCGAGTCTACGTAGTGAGCACTTTCAAAGAATGGAAAATAGAGAGGCTTATGGTATTTGGGTTAACAACTCTAATGATACTGCGTTAAGTGGAGAAACAAACGATCATTTTGCCTATCTAATGGCTAAAGTTTTACCTATCATGAATATGAAGGAAAAAGAACAGGCTCTTGGCGATTCTTTTCTGAGATTGGAAGAGCGGAGGTTACGAAGAATAAAAGAAGAAGAGGCTCTTCGTTTGGATTCCATGACGTACGATCAAATAATCGAACACGAGAATGAAATATTGAAAGTTAATGGAGAGATCGAAACACTCTTTAGGGCTAGGAGTAATAGCTAAATGGCTCGAGCAAAAAAGACTGGGGATAATTCGGGAGAAGAGTGGGATATTTCTGGAGAATACAAGGATTCTTCTGTAGCTACGGAATCTGATACCGTTTCAAATCAGGAAATGGAAACTAATTCGGATGCTGACGAAGAGTTTACTTATATGGCAATTCCCAGATTTGGAGGTGAATTAGACGAAGAACGGAAACCTGAAAGTTTCGTGGCTGTAGCGGACCCACCAGCCGTAGCGGACATTGCTAGACGTGGCACAGGCAAAGGTTCAGAATGGGAATCAGGCTTGCAGATTGAGAGCACCGAGGTGCTGGACGATCCCGTTAGGATGTACTTAAGAGAAATTGGCCGTGTGCAATTGCTAACGTCCAAGGATGAGCGAGTCTTAGCTCGTAAGATGGAGGGAGGGAAAAACCTCAATCAACTTGTTAAACAGCTGACTAGAGATAGTGGCCGATCGGTTTCAGCTTGGGAAATGACTCTGGAACTTCTAAATCGATTGATTCAAGCAAGACCGGTGATCAAGTCATTGGCCAATCGATTAGGTCTTCCAGAAAATATGACTTTATCGCAAATAATAGGTGACAAAAAACTAAGAGAAGCCACTGACGAGATATTAGACCAGACTCTCACTGAGGAGGTCTCTGCTGACCTTGGACTGGAGATAGAAGAAGGTAAAGGTGAAGGTGTGACGGCAATCGTTAAACTATCACTGGACAGCTGGGTTTTACCTCCTGTTGTCGTAAAGATTATCGACGATTGCTCTATAAACGATTTAGCCTATAAGTTGGATGCCCAGGAATTTAACGATAGATTATTTAGCGAGAATGATAGCCTCCAGTCGTATTTCGATGCGATGTGGTCAGAATCAGATAGAGCACAGCGGCACTTGACTGAGGCGAATCTAAGACTTGTGGTTAGTGTGGCAAAAAAGTATATAGGGCGTGGTATGTCTCTTCTTGATTTAATACAAGAAGGTAACATTGGTTTGATTCGGGCGGTTGAGAAATTTGATTATAGGAAGGGATTCAAATTTAGCACGTATGCTACTTGGTGGATACGGCAGGCGATAACAAGAGCAATTGCCGACCAGGCGCGCACAATTCGAATACCGGTACATATGGTAGAAACGATCAATAAACTTATCCGTCATCACAGGCGTTTACTCCAAGATTTGGGACGAGAACCAACTCCAGATGAAATAGGCTCGATCATGGAACTCAGCCCGGAACGAGTTGAAGAGATTTTAAAGATATCTCAGGAACCAGTATCCCTCCAGACGCCAATAGGTGAAGAGGAGGATAGCAACTTAGGAGATTTTATTGAGGATCAAAGCGCTCCTGCTCCTGCCGATGCTGCATCCTTTCAATTATTAAAGGAACAGATTGATGATGTACTGCACACCCTAACTGATCGTGAGAGGAGGGTCCTTCAATTGCGTTTTGGACTTGAAGATGGTCGCAGCCGTACCCTCGAAGAAGTAGGAAGAGAATTTGGAGTCACAAGGGAAAGAATACGTCAGATTGAAGCCAAGGCATTAAGAAAGCTCAGACATCCTACCCGTTCGCGTAGGTTGAAAGATTTCCTTGATTAGCCTTGATTCGATGGACTGGGAAGATTCAAGAATAGTGCTTCCAGGCAGGTTCTTGCATTTACGTTTGATTCAAGCTCGCCTTCCGCTTTGATAATGTCTTTTAAGTAGTGTGCTATTTGCGTCCTTGAGTAATTTAGCGACTGGTTACGAAATGTATCCAGATAGTCTAAATTCTCAACATCAGTCTCGTTGCCATATTTGATAATCAACATATCTCGCCATAGACTTTTCCAAGTATTCAAAGTGTTTCCTGCTTCAGACCTATTATGGTAAAACAAGCGTGAAATTTGGCTAGCAACTTCAAATCGTATTTCTAAACTTGAGGTCATAATTCTAATCATTTGGTTTAAATCTTCATTGCGCACACGAATCAATTCAGGATTTGCAACTGCTTGTAATGCCCACCCCAACCGGCCTTGTGCTAGCCTTGCAATTAATCTCGCTTCGGTTTCAGGGATTTGCATATTATTAAGTAGGTGGTCAAGAATTAGATCTTCTCCTATAGCATGCAAATCAATACGACGACATCTGGACAGAATAGTTGCAGGTATTAACTGTATATTGTCAGTTAGCAGTATGAAAACGTTTTGCGGTGGGGGGCCTTCTATCACCTTTAATAGAGCGTTTGAAGCCTCCTCACTCAGATGTTCAGCTCCCCGAAAAATGAGTACCCGGTTAGACCCCTCATATGGCTTGAGTACGACTTTTCTTTCTACCTGACGGACATCTCCTATACCAATTTCTGTCTGGCGGGAGCCGTTTGTCTGGCTAACATGATAAATTGAAATGTCTGCGTGGATTTCTTTGGATATTCGAGTGCATTGGGTGCATGATAAACAAGGGATCCTATCGTTTGAAGTACAGTTAAGGGCTTGGGCTAGTCTTGTCGCCAAGGTGTATTTCCCCACATTTGGCGGACCTACAATCAAATAGGCATGGGCTATACGGTTGTGTATTAGGTCTAAAGTGAGCCGTTTGACAGCTCCATCCTGACCTAGGATTTCCCAAGTGTTATTAATCAATGTTCAGGCTAGGTCTAGTGACAATTGGTCCAGGTACGTTTCACGTCTTCGTATAACTTTAACCTTTCCGTCATTCACAAGAAGTATTGGAGGCTTAGGGTTGAGATTGTAATTGCTGGCCATAGATGAACAATAGGCGCCTGATGCTGGTATTGCAATTATATCTGTTCCGTCTAACCCAATTGGTGGGAGAAGACAATCTTTCACAAGAATGTCGCCGGATTCGCAATATTTTCCAGCAATGGTGACCTTTTCTGTTGGTGTCTCATTAATTCTGTTTGCCATCACTGCCTCGTATCTGGCTTCGTAAAGGGAAGGGCGTATGTTATCGCCCATACCTCCGTCAACAGATACATATTTTCTGATGCCTGGAATTTCCTTTACTGAACCCACCCGATACACGGCTACTCCGGCGGGGCCACTAATAGCCCTACCAGGTTCTATAATCAGTAAAGGGACTTCCATTCCCAATTTAGCACATTCGTTTGATAGGGTTTTTGTAATGACTTCCGCATACTCTGATATAGCAGGGGGTATTCTGTCCCGGGTGTAACCTATAGCGAATCCTCCACCTGGGCTGAATTCTCGTAAGTTTAAACCTTCCTCTCTGAACGTTGACAGAAAAGGTAGGACAAACTCTAACGCTGCTTCATATGGTTCAAGCTCGTAGATTGGGGATCCGAGA
>CAJXDJ010000021.1 GCA_913052045.1 uncultured Dehalococcoidia bacterium | reverse complement strand
ATATAGTTGATCTGATTGCGACGATAAGAAAAAACAAACTCGAAAACTGCTTTTTTGATTGTTGAGGTTTTAACCAACTTTTAAAAATCAAATGAAGTGGTTTTGTTTTTTTGAATTGTTGCGGTCAGATTTTTTCTAAATCAACTTCAAGCCGATTTATCTCCTGAATCCTGTGTAGAAATCGTTTCGCTACCTTGTCTTCATTGGAGCCGAATAACTTGTCAAGCAGTTTTACCAACTTTATCTCTCTTCAAAAAGGGCTCCCACGGATTGTCCTTGGTGAATCCTCCGGATTGCCTCTCCTAAGAGAGGTGCAACCGACAGAACTTTTATTTTCCCATTAGGACGTTTTGCCGAAGATGGAACCGTATCCGTTATAACCAATTCTTGAATCGTGCTATTCTCAATTCTCTCAGAAGCTAGACCTGAAAGTATAGGATGGGTAACACAAGAAAACACTTGTTTAGCACCTCGATCAATCAAAGCATTCACAGCAGCTATAGTTGATCCCGCTGTATCGATTTCATCATCAAAGGTCAGCACATTCTTACCACCCACATCACCAATCACGTTCAAGCTCTCAGCTATAGATTTGTTACCATCACGGCGCTTTTCTACTATAGCCAGGGGAGCGTCTAATCTCTCAGCGACATCTCTAGCTCGTTTACTTATTCCAATGTCTATAGCAACAACTACTAAGTCCTCTAAATGCTTTTCTCTAAAGTAATCAACTAGTAATGGAACAGCAGTTAATTCATCGACGGGTATATTAAAAAACCCTTGTATCTGCCCTGCGTGCAAATCGACAGTTAACATTCTATCTGCCCCAGCAGCTGTTAGTAAGTCTGCAACTAATCTAGCGGTAATAGGTACCCTTGGTTGATCCTTCTTATCCGTGCGTGAATAACCATAATACGGCATTAACGCAGTTACTCTACCAGCCGATGCACGTTTGGCGGCATCTATCATAATCAAAAGTTCCATTAAATTATCGTTAACGGGGAAACAGATTGGTTGAACCACAAAGACATCCCTTTCCCGTACATTTTCAAGAATACGTACAAACGTATTGTCATTTGGAAATTTGAAAGCTTCAGATTTACCGATAGGGATCTTTAGGTAGTCACAAATATCTTTTGCAAGCTCCGGGTGAGCATTCCCAGATAAGACACAAAGTTCATCATTTAACGGATACATTACTTACTCCCAATTACCGGTGTTTGCTTGTTCGACGTAATGTCCCCGACTCAATGGCATACCGATTACACTTGGAATAGACGGCCGGGCCGGCCAGATTATAACATAGGTTCATAACGCTCAAAAGGTATCCCAACGATTCACTCGCTTGACGATAATTAAGACTATATAGAAATGCCTTTTTTCTTTCTGTTATACTCTGTTGGGTTTTTGGGGCCCAATCTTTTTGGAAGTGGATTCATTTGCCAGGATATGGGTTAATAGGCGCTCAGTGGGGGGACGAGGGCAAGGGCAAGGTAGTGGATTACCTCGCCGAACGAGCACAATGGGTTGTGCGCTATGCTGGGGGCAATAATGCCGGACACACCGTCATAAATGAACAAGGATCATTTTCCCTGCATCTGGTACCGTCGGGCATTTTTAGAAATCACGTCTCATGTGTAATAGGGAACGGAGTTGTAGTAGACCCAGATGTATTTCTATCCGAAATCGAAGCGCTGACCGCTAGGGGGATAGACACAAAAAAAATATATTTGAGTGATAGAGCACACCTCATTATGCCATATCATGTTCTCCTAGATAAATTGGAGGAAAAGGATAGGGGAGATGATCCGATAGGTACCACAGAAAAAGGCGTGGGCCCTGCTTATGTAGACAAAACTAATCGGTCTGGTATACGAGTAGGTGACCTTTATGATCCGTCAAATCTATTGTCTCGGCTGGCGACCGTCGTTGAACACAAAAACGCTCTGTTAACTAAGGTATATCAAGTCAGTCCCGTAAATCTTGATGACATCTTCCAACGTTGTATGGTCTGGGCTCAGAAATTAGACCCCTTTGTACAATCCACTGAATTATTGTTACACGACGCATTGGATAGAAACGAAACATTGATACTTGAGGGCGCTCAGGGAACTCTATTAGACTTGGACCACGGCACATACCCCTACGTCACTTCGTCTTCTTCCTCAATAGGAGGCGCACTGCCAGGACTTGGCTTTCCGCCGCAAGCAATAGCAGGAGTTATTGGAGTATTTAAAGCATACTGCACTAGGGTGGGCTCTGGTCCGTTTCCTACTGAGATGACTGATAACACAGCGGACCAATTACGAGAACGCGCCTGGGAATACGGCACAACTACGGGGCGAGCTCGCCGTATCGGATGGTTCGATGCGGTAGCAGCCAGATACAGCCAAAATATAAATGGATTCACATCGTTAGTATTAACCAGACTGGACGTACTTGATGGGTTTGACCCAATCAAGATTTGTGTTGGGTACGATACCAACGGAACCACTATTAATCGTTTCCCAAGTAGCAGCGGAATTCTAGAAAAATGCACTCCGGTATACGAAGAAATGAGTGGCTGGTCCAAACCGACTGCAGGAATAACTAAGGCAAATCAGTTACCTCAGGAAGCTGCCGCCTATATTAGCCGACTTGAGAAGTTAATAGGCAGTGAATTTCACATGATCTCTACCGGTCCTCATCGAGACGAAACGATCCTAATAAAGTCACTCATGGAGTGACGGGGAGCAGAATCATGCCCAAAGAAATAGGACGCCTCCTAACCGCAATGGTTACGCCTTTCGATCAACAAGGAGAAGTTAACTACACCCAGGCAAAAACTCTCGCACTAGCCTTATTAGCATCTGGGAGTGACGGAGTAGTGGTGGCTGGCACTACAGGCGAGGCACCTACCTTAACTAGACAGGAACAAACCCGGCTATTCGTTGAAATTAAAAAGGCTGTCCTAGATACTGGCTCAGTTATCGCAGGGACTGGTAGTAATAGCACAGTAGAAGCCCTTCATTACACAAATGACGCCGAAGAAGCCGGAGTTGATGGTGTGCTTCTAGTCGTACCCTATTACAATAAACCCACACAAGAAGGCTTATATCAACATTTCAAAGCAATCGCGGAGAACACTTCGTTGCCTTGCATTCTCTACAATGTACCTAGTCGAACTATAACTTCTCTATCAGCCGAGACCACCATACGTTTGAGCGAAATTACAAACATAGTCGGCATAAAAGAAGCAAGTGGGGATTTCGAGAAAATCGCTTCAATTATAGGAAGTGCAAGGTCAGGTTTTCGTGTTTGGAGCGGAAACGATGCGGATACATTCCATGTTTTATGCCTGGGTGGATATGGGGTGATAAGTGTTGCATCACATCTGGTGGGTCTGCAAATCAAAACTATGATCCAAATGCTCGTTGACGGGAGTCTAGATAGCGCCGCTAAAGAACATATCAGGCTGCTTCCCATATTCAACGGAATTTTCGTCGTAGCAAATCCAATTCCCATCAAATACGGTGTCAACAGAGCTGGGTTTCAAGTTGGACATCCCAGATTGCCATTGACCAAGCCTGATTGCGCAACATCGGACTTCTTAGATAATCTTTTTGACCAATACCATATCGATATGTCCGTCTAAGAACATTCAATCTTTTATGATGCCTACAGTCAAAACCGCTTTTAGCCACGCCATTAAATCATTTTTTTAAGGACTCGTCGATTTAAAACCTCTTCTGCAATTTGTATCGCATTGAGAGCAGCTCCCTTACGCAAATTATCTGCTACTATCCATAAAACTAATCCATTTTCTACCGAAAAATCTCTGCGAAGGCGCCCTACATAAACCTCATCTGTACCTTGTAGATCCCATGGCATAGGGTAAGGCATTAATCCTGAACCATCCATTACTTTTAACCCTGGCATATTATTCAGGAGCCCATAAGCCTTCTGAACTCCCATAGGATCAGTGAACTCCAAATTTACCGATTCACTGTGACATATAGTAACGGGCACACGGACACATGTGGCCGAAATTTTTATGTCAGGATCGTGGAGAATTTTTCGGGTTTCTTCAATTATTTTTGACTCTTCTTCACTGTATCCATCAGTATCAAAATGACCGATCTGCGGAATCACATTAGATGCTATACGGAAAGGAAATACTGCTGGAATGGACGGTCCATTCACTTTCATTTCTTCTGTCTGTATGCGTAGTTCGTCAAGCGCAACTTTACCTGCGCCTGAGACCGATTGATACGTACTAACTAAAACCCTTTTTAAAGGATTCGCCCTGTGTAAAGGGTAAAGAGCCATCACCAATTGGGTAGTCGAACAGTTGGGAATAGCTATGATTCCTTTGTGCCATTCCACGTCTGATCCATTTACTTCAGGTATCACCAAAGGAACCTCTGGTTTCATCCTAAATGCTGCACTATCATCGATCACAAGAGCACCCCTTTTTACCGCTTCTGGTGCTAGCTGGCTACTCACTTCTCCGCTTACTGATATGAACGCGAAGTCTATGCCATCGAATGATTCGGGAGTCGCCTCCTCTACACGTAATGACCGCCCACGGACCTTAATGTTCGTGCCTGCTGACCGTTTAGAGGCCAGAAGTTTTAACCGATTTAGACGAAGTGGATGATGTTCTAAAATTCGTAGAAACTCTTGGCCCACAAGTCCAGTTGCTCCAACTACCGCTACGTCGACTCCTGTGACCACAAGCCTATAATTCCAATATCTTTTCTAATCCAAATACCAATCCTTCTATATCCAATACCCTTCTAACAGCGGTCAACACACCGGGCATATAACAGTCCCTACTCAAGACATCGTGGCGGAGAGTCAGGGTCTGTCCAGGAGCCCCAAAAACAACTTCATGGTGTGCACTTCGCCCTGGCTGACGAAGGCTATGAACACCAACCCCCTTAATCTGCCCTCCAGTTGTTGCATCCAACTTAATAATCTCTGCTTGGTTACGGCAGAATTCTTTTTGTTCTGTCATAGCATGTGCTAAAGCCAATGCGGTACCTGAAGGCACATCAATCTTTGCCTCATGATGCGCCTCAATGATATCAGCATATTCGAAATGAGGAGCTATTTTTCTAACAAGACTTAAAAGAACAACCATACCTAAAGCAAAGTTTGGGGCTATCAAGATTCCCGACCCCGCCTCAGTCGCTAAATGAGAGAGTTTGACTAAATTTTCATCAGTGAGCCCTGTACTACCAGAGACTACCCGAACGCCTTTGCCAAGCGCTATCTCGCCACAAGACATACAACCTTCAGCGTTTGTAAAGTCAACCACAACATCAGGTTTAGAAGATATCAATGCAGATTCCAGGTCATTCGATAGTGGAATCATGTTTTGCCCGCTATGACGAGACTCGCCTGAATATCCGATGTCTACCGACGCTACAGCCTCCATATCAGGGGCTGCATCTATTGCTTTGATCACATGAGTCCCCATTTTACCTAGGGCACCATGAACCAAGACTCTAATTGGGTTCATTTCAATTCACCCTATCTGAAGCTACCAAAAGTGTAACTCCGAGGAAAGCAATAATCCAGCAACAAAGCCATTCAAGTTTTTAGAATTTCTGTCAATCCTCTAACAACTCCAATATGAAACCTAAATGTTATATCGTCTGTATGCTCCACTGGTACTCGACGGACTCCTATAGCCACCTGGTCCTCCTTTCCTATCGTCTCTCTGTCCAGAAGCCCCCCTAGGACCAGAATCTCTATCCCGTCCGGAAGGTCCCCTAGGACCAGAATCTCTATCCCGTCCACGACCGCCATATCCCCTTCCAGGACCACCAGAACGGCCTTGTCCTCCTCTATTTCCAGATCCACCAGATCCATAGCTTCTAGGAGGACCCGATTGCCTGGGTGGACTTTCTTCCCCAAACAGGGATCGCCTAGATAGATTCACTCTACCCAGATTGTCAATTTCTTGGATCACTACTGTAACTTCATCTCCTACATTGATGTCTTTGTCCTGTGAAGCCATTTCCTCTTTTCTAAGCAATCCATCTTTGCCGGGTACTAACTCTACAAAAACGCCAAAACTAGTTTCCCTTACAACCTTCCCGGTGAAAATATCTCCTACTTGAAGTTCGCGGGTTAGGGCATCGACCCGTTGGCGTGCTTTTTCGATTGCATCAGCATCCAATCCACCAATCATCACTACACCTTTATCATCAATGTCAAGAGAAGTCCCAGTCTCTTCTTGAATAGACCTGATCATTTTACCTCCAGGCCCTATAACTGCACCAATTTTTTCAATTGGGATAATCATACGATGCATCTTAGGAGCATAAGCACTAAGATTCTCTCTTGGGATACTGATTATCTCATTCATTTTTTCCAAAATGTGGATTCTGGCTAATCTCGCCTGCTCTAAGGCTATTTTCAGGATGTCATATGTCAATCCCTCGATCTTTATATCCATCTGTAGCGCGTTGATCCCCTGAGCGGTCCCTGCAACCTTAAAATCCATATCTCCTAGGAAATCTTCCATCCCCTGAATATCTGTCAGCACAGCATGTTTACCATCATTCCCCATAATCAATCCCATAGCTACACCGGCAACCGGTGCCTTAAGTGGAACTCCGGCGTCCATCAAGGCGAGCGAACTACCACAAACACTGGCCATAGAAGTGCTACCATTAGAGCTAAGTACTTCTGATACTACTCTGATCACGTAGGGGAATTCTTCTTCACTTGGCATAACTGATTCTATAGCTCGTTCAGCCAAGGCACCGTGTCCAATCTCACGACGGCCCACAAACATCCTTCCAGTTTCACCCACTGAGAACGCAGGGAAGTTATAGTGATGCATATATCGTTTCGTATCACCAGGGCTTAAGGTATCGAGTGTCTGGCGCATGCTAAGAGAAGCTAGGGTCGCAATACTCAAAACCTGGGTTTCTCCTCTTGTGAATAATCCGGAGCCGTGAGCCCTAGGTAATTCTCCAACTTCCACGGAAATTGGTCTAACTTCATCCAAAGCCCTACCATCTGGTCTTATCCCTTTCTCAAGGATACGATTGCGAACTTCCTGTTTAAAAAGAGACTTAAAAGAAGCGGCTATAGCCTTTACGTCAAATTCTTCCAAAAGTGCTGCCTGAACCTCATCTTCTAAAGCTTTTACATTATCACTTCTTTCTGACCTTATCGGAGCCTGCTCCAAAACATCCGATAATCGCCCCCCCACAATGGAGTTTATTTTCTTATCAAGTTCATCTCTGCTCTGCTCTGTGGGAACTTCCTGCTTTGGTTTCCCTATTGCATTCACCATTTCTTCAATCATCTCGATAATTTCATCGTTGACCTTTTGTGCTCTTTGAATTGCCTCCAAAACAATTTCTTCAGGCACTTCCTGAGACCCTGCCTCTACCATGACTATAGCACCCTTAACCCCAGCAACCGTTACATTCAGATCACTCTCTTCAATCTCTTGAAAGGTGGGGTTAACAATAAAGTCTCCATTGAGATATGCGATCCTACAGGCCCCAACAGGACCGTTGAAGGGAATATCTGAAACCGAAACAGCGGCCGAAGCTCCAATAATCCCTAAGATGTCTTGTGGGTTTTCACGGTCCGAAGAAAGTACAGTTACAACAATTTGCAACTCATTGTGAAGTGATTTTGGAAACTGTGGCCTCATTGGCCTATCGATTAAACGAGCACTCAAAATCGCTTCTGATGATGGTCTTCCTTCACGCCTGAAAAAACTACCAGGAACTTTTCCTATTGCATATAATTTTTCCTCAAATTCAACCGTTAGTGGCAAGAAGTCAATGTCTGTACGAGGAGTACCAGACATCACAGCGGTGACAAGGACAATGGTATCTCCTAATCGTATTTTAACAGCTCCACTAGCCTGCTGGGCCAGTTTGCCAATTTCGAAAGTAAGCTTCTTTCCCCCTATTTCACGTTCCAATAAATACACCATAACTAAGATCTTCCTCCTGTATTCAAAGGGCTACAAACCACACAAACTAAGAAAATACTTTTGAATCTTAGCGTCTTAAGCCAAGGCTGTTGATAAGCGTCTTGTATCGGGTTACATCGTTGTTGGTTAAGTAGTTAAGTAGGTTCCTTCTTCTCCCCACTAACTTAAGCAGACCCACACGAGTATGTGTATCCTTCTTATGGACACGCAAGTGATCCGTCAGTTCTCTTATGCGCTCAGTAAGAACGGCCACCTGCACTTCAACTGAGCCCGTATCTCCCGGCTGTCGGGAATAGTCCCGGATAATTCCGGTCTTCGTTTCCTTATTCACTAATCTTAGGTTTTGCCTCTTTGTTCATATTCGTGAGATATTGTAACATACGAAGGTTTAAGTAAACCAACACCAGCAATATGGATGTATAATTTTGCCATATCTATTCGTAATATCGACACCGATAGGTAATTTGGAAGATATCACTATTCGTGCTGTTCGTTATCTTGATGAAGTCGATTTGATAGCTGCAGAGGACACTAGGAAAACAGGGAAACTATTGAAGCATTATGGCATTTCGACCAAAATGATAAGTTTCCATGAATATAGCAAATGGCAACGAACTACCCAAATATTAGACCATTTAGCGACCGGAGATGTCGCTTTAGTCAGTGATGCCGGTGTGCCGACCTTGAGCGATCCGGGCTCAGAATTGGTACAACGGGTTATAGCCTCTGGGTTTAAAGTTATCCCTATCCCAGGGCCGTCAGCGGTTACAGCCGCACTCTCAGTGTCAGGATTTAGAGCAGATAACTTTGTTTTTGTCGGGTTTTTACCAAGAATACAATCTCAGCGCAAAAAATTGCTCAAAGCCCTAGCGACGGAACAGCGCACCTTAATCGTATTTGAAGCACCCCATCGTATGAGGTCGACTCTTCAAGATATTGACGAAGCTTTCGATGATAGGTTAATAAGCATAAGTAGAGAACTTACTAAACTTCACGAAGAAACTTTTCAGGGATCTGCGTCTGAAGCTTACAATTATTTTCAACAGCCGAAAGGTGAGTTTACGTTAGTCATAGAAGGTAGCACGAAACAAGCAGATCCAGTGAGCGACGAAGCTCTGATTGAAAAACTCAGAGGTCTCAAATCTCAGGGGCTAAGTGCTAGAGATGCAGCAGTGCGATTGAATGAACTTTTAGATGTCCCTAAAAACCGAGTCTATCGACTTTGGTTAA
>CAJXDJ010000020.1 GCA_913052045.1 uncultured Dehalococcoidia bacterium | reverse complement strand
GCTGTTGTCGCTGGATTTTTGCAGTGTCGTAAACGAAGAATTCATGATCTTGGTCGACTAAGGTCCACGTTGTGGCATCAGGGCTGGATTCTAAATTAACCTTCCTGTTGAAGTTTGTTTCCAATGTAAAAATTTGTAGTCTACTTGTAGGTATCCCTTCAGATTTTAAATCAATAATTATCTGACTGGAATCCGACTTTTCTACTTTTTCCTCAGATGACATTAATGACGGATACGTTTTATATTTTGCGGGAGTTTTCTGCAACAATGAGAGAATTGTCCCTTCGATTTCCAGTGGGGAATTGTTGTCATTAAATATAGTAATACGAAGGAAATCCGATGAGCTTGTAGGATACGTTAATTTAGTGTTTCGGTCATTTGGCACCCCTGTGGAAACAGCAATATCATATATCTGTGCGTTATCTTCAGCAGTACTCCAGGACGACAAGTTGTTGATTGTTTCAATTTTCACTTTTCTAACGAAGTTACCTGAAGAAGTTACAATCTCCAATTGATTGTGCAGGCTATTGTGCGGACTAACTTTTACCATAAAAGAAGTGTGGCTACCTTCGATATTTGTAATATCTCTGGTGTCTGCTTGAAGTAATTCGTAGTTTTCTAAGCTACGTTCTATCAACAGTTCGTAGGGAATCTCTGCTTGACTGAACTCCTTTATGATTCGGAGATCTGTCAAATTATCTGCGCTATTTGTGTAGATATGCTCATCGGGTTCAAAACCCAAAAATCCACTGGTGGTGAGGTTGGGAGGGAAAAGAATGGGTTTTGAAAACTCCCAGTCCTTCAGTTCAAAATCAGCCTGCACATTTTTTATAGGCGTTAATACAATGAGGAGCACAAAGAGTATCGAGGTAGCCAATAAAGTTAGGAAAACAAGTAAACGATGGCTAATCTCGACCAAGGAAAAACTCCTTTATGGTCGCTTGGTGCTTTTGATAAAAAAATCCAATAGTTATAAGTAACAACCCAAGGGATATAAATGCAACTACACTGTACTCTCTGTCAAGTTGTAACGAATCAATCAAGAACAACTTGAGTACCGCAACCGTGAGGATTGTCAACGCTCCCAATCGTATCCGTTTGGAATGGATTAAACCGCCTATCGTTAGTCCAATTACTGCATATATGGCCCATAATAGACTGAGCGATAAGAGTTTGGCATTTTCCCTTGTCTTTTCCGCAAAAGATGTGTTATCAAAATATCGAATTGCTTCGGCACTGATGATCCACAGTGAAAAGAAGCTAGCAGTTGCGGATAGAATAGGGACAACGATACCCTCCCATTTTTTACTATCTGATCCATATCGCAGGTAAAAATAACTGCTCAGGTAAATACACACGATGGCCACCATAAAAGTAAGAACCCGTGAATTAACCAGTAAGGTAAATGTTTCTGGTTCTGCGAACGTCTCATAAGCTATCAATCTGAACGCTACTATTGGTAATAAAGCCAACCCAAATATTCGGACCTGTTTGTAGTTCAAATAGAAACCAGCATAGATCAGTGAGGCGGCCTTCACAGCTAGTGCGATGGTGACCCACTTTCCATCAAACTGGATCGGGATGGTTATGGCCAGAAATGTCAAGGCAGATAGTAATAGGAATATTGTTGTTCGGTTAGGAACTCCACCACGTCTAATGGACGCATATGCTATCAAGCCATATAGACCTACTAGACTGAGAGAAACTAGAGGCAACCAATCGAAATAATTTTCTTCAAGTAAACCGACTGTCAGAGAAAAGTATATAGCCGCGTTGACGGTGATCAAGCCAAGATCTGTATATTCTGGAACCTTACGCCAAATCAGATGAAATAGTGTCGTCGCTCCAACGAAGATCAAAAATATCAGGCTTAATCCTGTTTGCAGAAGCGGAATGGATAATCCCTCATCATGATCTATGTAGGTTCCCATCAAACCATACGAACCTATAGCAGCTACTAGTGTGAGCCAACGCCAATTCCTGAGAGTGGCTAAGGCAAGTACGCCCAAATCAAGAATAAGGATGTAGGCTAGCATAAGGTGAAGTTCGGGAAGATCTCTGTTCAGGAAAAGCGGTGTGCCTAGACCTCCTATTACAGCTAACACTGCGAGGGGTAAGGCATGATAGCGGAGGGAAAGTCCAGCTGTAGCTAACGTTATAACGATTAGTAGAGCGAATGCTAAGTAGGCATCAATCAATTCGTGGATACCGAAGGCGGCATATATAGAAGCATAGAGTATGGCAATACCAGTCCCACTAACACTTTGAGCCCAGGTCCTATATTGGTTTTGCCAATATTCGCCCGCTACCAAAAACAATAGGCCGACGCTTATCCCTATCACGACTTGGCCAGTGGCCTCGATCCAATGATTGTCGAATGCTAACGCTAGAAAGAACGCTATCCCAATAAGAATAGCTAATCCCCCAATTCTTGCAAACCAGTTACCTGGTATCTGTTCCCAGTCGAGGATTTTCCTGGCCGTTGAGCGGGTTTGGCCATGTGGTGACGTGGATACTTGTTTGGATATTGTGGATCTTGTTGTAGGTCTGGATTTGATAAAGCTACTGTCACCAGTTGTAAATATATGAAGGTTCTTACGAAGTTCGTCTACTTCTTTCCGGAGTTTATATACCTCGATTTGAATGGCATTAATTGAACCTTTAGAGGATGTTCCGTTATCTTCCTTGATGCGTTCGGTATCTTCGGCTGTAGATTTAGTCCCTAGTTCTGGTAATTCAGCTCCGCAATATATACAGAATGTATTGCTTTCCAGATTAGGCTTTTCGCAAATTGTACAGTCTCTATAATTCATGCCTAGTCTATTACTTGCGAGTCTGTTGGACGAACCATGTTGTGATAATCATAATTTCAGTTAGCTATTCTTTTCGCCATTAAAAATATATTCAGAATTGAACGTGGGCGTAGAGTTTTCGTTATAAAAATTTCCTAGGTACGGGGTTATTTCATGTCTAAGGGCATTCAAATCCGATTTGATGGGATCGAGAGGGAGTTTTGCTATTTCACCTAGTTCTCTATAGAGGGCGGTTTTGTCGAATTTCGTAAACCTTCTGTCATCCATCACAATTTCCCCTTCCACTATTACTGTATCGATGTCTATTCCACGGCCTCGATATAATATTGCGTCTATAGTGGGGACATTGGGATCAAGAAACGGGTATTCTATGTGATCCAAGTTCATTAGTACTACGTCGCAACTCATGCCTGCTTCCAACGTTCCTATTGTATCGTCCCAACCCACTACTTTTGCGGAATTGATTGTACTCATCTTGAATACCTGGCTAGCTGTAAGTGGAGGGATTCTAACACCGGGAAGTCTATGTACTTTATGGAGTAACTTCATCTCCTGTATCATATCTTTGTCGTCGTTTAGTCCGACTTCATCTGTACCCAGAGCCATTGTGATCCCCTTATCAAGAAATCTATAGATAGGCGTAATTCCTGCTTGAAGACGGAAATTTGACGTCGGATTAGTAGAGACAGATACGCCATGTCGTGCCATTGTTTCTATGTCCTGGTCATTGACCCAAACACTATGGACGCAGTCTAGATTTGGTCCCAAGAAATCCAGGTCATTAAGATGCAGGAGTGGTGATTTCCCCCAAGCCCATAATCCATACAGTAACTGGTTGTACCACTCTTGTAAATGTATGTGCATGGTGGTTTTATGTTTCAAAGCAAGGTCTCTGAGTTTAATTAGTAAATCGTCTGAGCATCTGTGGACGTTTCCGGGGGCGACATTTATACGCAGTCTTGTATTCGAATCAGAATATCTACTAAACACGTCCTCGTTGCGAGAAATCAACTCTTCTACTGGAAGATGTTCCTTATCAAAGAAACTCGTAAACCGTCTTTTTAGATCAGTTGGCAATCTTGCAGCGAATTCTTTTTCACCGCCATTTGGACCTGCAATGATTGTATTTTGGTTAACTATTTCAGGGGCATAAGACACTCGCATTCCGGAATCCAAATAAGCTTTTATAACTTTGCTAGTGGATAGTTCGTCTAGTGGATCCCTTCCTCTCCCGGGGTCGTAAATGACCTGAACAGTCGTCGTTCCTGTCTCTATCATTTGCATGGCGCCGTAGAGGTGCTCCAAATAGGGATCAACATCCCAGGCCCCCTGAAATCGATAAGAGTCTGTTGTGCGATCCGGCTGACCTAATTGGAGAAACGAAAATCCTTGGTGGTAGTGTGAGTTTACGAGTCCAGGCAGAATAGCTTGTCTTTCAGACCCTACCACCTTGAGGTGGGGAGATTGTGATCTCAGCTCATGAAAAGGAGCGACCTTAACAATCTTCCCGTTCTTTTGATGAAGTCCATGTTTAGATAATACGGAAACACCATCTGAATTCACATGTGGTGTAACAAGGTATTTCCCTCTTATTAGGAACTCACTCATGATTTGAATCTCTCCCAACAATTAACCTTCGTATTAAAGAAGGACCTATCTGATTATCAAAGCATCGATCGTCTTTGTATACGGGCTAGGGAATTTCTAGTCGAGGCCACAAACCCGTTGACGAACCGATAGTTAGACGGATACTGATTCCGTTTTCTCCCAGCTGTGTTTTCCCGATAGAATCTACAGAGCTTGGTTTATTGTAGCTTTAATCTCTCGTACATTCGTCAAACTAGGATATATACCTCCTGCCTCAGCCTTGTCCCAGATTTTTTTACCGTTGAAGCGAACTTCAAAACGTCCGCCGTCACTCGGGGTAAGACTAATGGCGGCATCTCCACCATAGGCTTGGAAAAATTCGCTGACCATCCAGGCAGCCGTGCCATGGTGGCCTCAAGGTACGCAGTATAAGATGTCGATTGTAAATTTGCCTATCATTTTAACCTCTACTTTTTTTTGGTTGTGGTTTCTCATGCATCTAATCGCTGTTAAATGAGAAGCTAGATGTGAGAAATCATCACTCGGAGGTGGTACCCAGCATACGAAAAACGCTCGAATTATTCAATCTACATTCGAGGTTTTTGCAATTAATTGGGAAATCTATGGCCAAATTTTGTTACTAGGATTGGAATCACATAGTGGCTACGACTTGATTGGACTATTTAACAAGAGTTTTTAGATTCAATGATTTGACAGGTTTTACTTCGTATGGCCTAATATTGGACTCTCTTACTAAACAAAAACGGGTAACCACGAGAATGAGAACAAAGCGATGCAAGATTCGTCGATTATATGCAGGGAGTACCGTGTGGATTTAATAAGGTTACCTTGCATACTACAAAGTTAATTAAGAAGTTTAAAGATTCGGTGTGCCCCTTTCTAGTCAGAGTTTGTATGGTTGGAGTGTTTTTGATAACCATAGCTTGTGGTAGCGAAAACGAAGAGTCAGTTATGAATACTCCTACCCCAAGACCGACCCCGTCAACGTTTGAAGAATTGATTGAGCTAGGGAATGCCATGTCTGAGAGGACATTTTATGCTAGTGCGGTCAAAGCCTTTGAAGCTGCATATCAGCTTAACCCAGATTCTCCGGAAGTTTTCTTGTTGAGAGGAATAGCATATAACAAACTTGGGGAATACAAGTTGGCTATAGCGGACTTTAATCAAGTTTTAAGGATGATCCCAGAACAGGATGAGGCTTTTTACGAGAGAGGTTCAGCTTTTGGAAACCTGAATAGTGTTAATCAGGCCCGCGACGATTTTTCGCGAGCTATCAATATTAACCCTGAGGATCCCAGATATTTCAATGCGCGAGGGTTTAGCTATGCTACGACAGGCAAATATGAAGAAGCTTTAGGTGATTATGATAAGGCTGTGCTTCTCGATCCCACCTTTGGAATAGTCTATGCAAACCGAGCTGTTGTTCATGCAATCGTTGGGAATGATGAAGCCGCAGATAAAGACCTCCTACTTGCTGATGATACGGGTATTGGGTCTGATATACTGAAGGAAGAAGTGCGGCTCATAAGGTCTCAGCGAGATTCATATCGCGTAGAATCTGAATAAGTCCATCGTTGGTGATACCTCTTCAGATATTTCACTTGATTGTTAGTGCCGTAGCTTTATAATCAGCAATTTTAGTCTATCGTCACGCCACACAATTTAAATAAATTGAAAAATGATGAAAACAATATAGAGTTGATAGTCAACTATCTAACTGTGCCGATGGTTTGTGGCGGTTGTGGCACCCGGATACGCTACGGTGATTATGAATGTCCTCATTGTGGACGAGATTTGGAAGACGAGATGCTTAATTGGGCTCGTGGATTGATGAACTTGCTTCACATGTGTTGATTGACATACAAGTCAGTCCACTGCAAAATGTTCTCGTCAATCTCCCTTCTGAATCAGACTATGTTTACATAGAATTTTCCGGAATATCTAAATGAGTAAATTCTTAAAAGTCTTGGAAAAAAGAACTAAATCTTCGCTTGGTACAATAGGATTTGGTTCTTCAATAAGCGAAGGGCCGAGATCCACTATGGCCCTGGTCGGTCTAATTTCAAGCCAGAGTGCCAAAAATCTCAAGTTGGCTAGTCAACCGGGACTCGATGCTGTCCTATTGCACGTGGACAAACCAGGACCAGGTTTGGGTAAAACTGTTAAGGCATTAGCGGGAAAACCTTTGGGGATTCGAACTGGGGTATTGAGTAAGGAAGAGTCATCTCGTCTGGTAAAGGTAGGGTGTGATTTCTTCGTACACACATTGGCAAAAACTCATTTAGATGCTTTATATGAAGGAGAGGCTGGATATATACTCGGCGTTGACGGAGATATTTCTGAACAAGCGTTGAGGGCGTTGGATGTACTACCTGTAGACGCAGTTTGTGTTTCCCTGGCGAATGTAGGCTCTCCTCTAAGTCTCTGCCATCTAGCTGATATCGTGTCGATAAGGATTATGTTTGAAAAATTCCTGATTGTTGAAATTCCGAAGAATGTTTCGGCCAAAGAGATAGAGATCTTAAGAGATTCTGGCGTTGACGGCCTAGTAGTTGACATAACTAATTCAGATGAACGAAGCATTTCGTCTTTGCAAAAAATCCTGAATAGCCTGCCGCGACCGAAATATCAGCGGAGAAACGGAAACTCTGGCACGACATCCCTGACTGGACGCTCAGCTGGGGATTTCAATTAGACCACCTCCCCCATATATTGGTAGGTGTTGATAGCTTCTTTGATGTATAAGGGGTAGTTGATGAATAAAATAGGAATCATTGGCACTGGTTTAATAGGCACATCTCTTGGCATCGCGATTAAGCGCTCTATCCTAAAAGATATAGAAATTACTGGAGTGGACTTGGAGCCCTCCTTTTCCAAGCAGGCGAGGAAAATGGGTGCCTTGGACAAGGTTGGACGGACTATGGTAGAGGTCGCTAGAGGCTCCGATATCTTATTTATATGCACACCAGTTATGGTGATAAAGGATGTTTTGGAAACCGTTGGGGGTGAGCTAAAGAAAGGATGTTTAGTTACAGATACTGGTGGAACAAAACTCGAGGTCATGCGTTGGGCAGACATGTTTTTGCCAAATGGCGTGGATTTTATAGGGGGACATCCTATGGCGGGGAAAGAGTCACACGGCCCTTGCAACGCAGAGCCTGGGATTTTTGAGGGGAAAGCCTATTGTGTGATTCCAAAAACAGGGGCAAGTACTCAATCCGTAGATGCACTTGTTAAGATAATAAAATCATTGGGAAGTACTCCATTTTTTATCGACGCAGCCGAACACGATAGTTTTGTGGCTGCTGTGAGTCATTTACCATTTATTGTCGCAGCTTCTTTGGTTAACACGACTAGTAATAGCCCTCAGTGGGGAGATATCAGCAAATTGGCATCTACAGGCTTTAGGGACGCCACTCGTTTAGCGTCAGGTGATCCCATCATGCATAGGGACGTCTGTCTAACAAATGGAGACTCTATTGTGCATTGGTTAACTCAATATGTGCGACAACTAGAACATATAAAAGAGCTTATAGGTTCACGTGATTCCAATAGACTCGACGAGTTGTTTGAAACAGCTTTTGAAAAGAGAGGACTTTGGTTAAGCGGGTTGAATTTCCCAGAATCCATCCATAGAAAGGATGTTCCCTCCGTTCCCAACTTTAGTCAAATCATGTTCGGGGAACGAATTGCTAATAAGTTGTTTAAAGCGAAAGGAAACCAGTCTAAGAAGGATGATGGCTGAATTTGGCACAGCAAATACGAAGCCCGCGAACACTCGAAGGAGTGATCACAGTACCTGGAGATAAGTCCATATCTCACAGGGCACTCATATTCAATGCTATGGCCACGGGTAAGGCCCACCTATCCGGACTTTCCACTGGGTCTGACGTTAGGTCAACTATTCGATGTTTACGGTTGTTGGGAACCAATATTGAAACAATCCCTGGCACTAATCGAGTTTTTATCGAAGGAAGGAAGGGTTGCTTTGATGAAAGTCGAGATATTCTAGATTGTGGTAATAGCGGAACTACAATGCGCCTAATGGCAGGTTTGGTGGCAGGCCAACCTATTCTTTCTGTACTGACAGGAGACGAATCTCTCCGGTCCAGACCTATGAGAAGAATTGCTAAACCATTGGAGGAGATGGGTGCGACCGTTATAGCCAGCAATGATGGTAATTTACCGCCACTAGTTATCAAAGGCGGGTGTTTACATGGTATCGAATACACATTGCCTATCGCTAGTGCACAGGTAAAGTCTTCTATTCTGTTGGCTGGACTTAAGGCTGAGGGACCTACGGTGTTACACCAGCCCGCTTTATCAAGGGATCATACAGAACGAATGTTTGAGAGCATGGGGGTTTCGGTACGACAAGAGGGTATGGATCTAATAGTTTGTCCAGGGAACCTACATGCTGTGGACATAACTATACCGGGAGATATCAGTAGTGCAGCATTCTGGTTAGTTGGTGCTATATGTCATCCAAATGCTGAAATTCGTTTAAACAATGTAGGTGTGAATCCGGGACGAACGGGGATACTTGAGATTCTCGAACGAATGGGTGCCAATATCTTAGTCACTAACGAACGGTGCGAGGGTGGAGAGCCAGTTGCTGATTTAATTGCGAGGTCCGGCTCACTTGATGGTGTAGAAATAGATGGAGATCTTATACCCAGGGTTTTGGATGAGCTTCCAATTTTGGCATTGGCGGCATCTTTTGCCAAAGGGATTACGATTGTTAAGGGTGCTCAAGAACTTAGAAAAAAGGAATCAGATAGGATAACAACAACTGTGAAACAATTATCGAGATTGGGAGTTCTAATAGAAGAAAGGAATGATGGATTTATGATAAAGGGATCGGGGAAATTATCTGGCGGTCAAGTATCTAGTGGAGGCGACCATAGGTTAGCTATGTGTTTAGGGATTGCAGGACTCCTTTCTTCGGATCAAATCACAATTGAAGGCGATGATGCTGCTGTTGTATCCTATCCTGAGTTTTGGGAACATCTAGCAGTATTAAGTAAGGATTAAAGAGGGGGGAAAGGTAAAACTTGGGGGGGGATTACTGTAGGCATGAAGGAGGTGCGGCGGAGATCTGAAAATTTGTGTAAAAAATCGGTGTAACTAGGGCTTTCCAAAAAAGGGCTCAGATCGTGTCTACGAATTTTATTCGCGAAGT
>CAJXDJ010000019.1 GCA_913052045.1 uncultured Dehalococcoidia bacterium | reverse complement strand
GATGACAACCGCGGTTCGGTGCGGAATCTCATCGCCGTACCGACGCATCAGCTTTTCCCGAATGATCTCCGAAACCAGAAATCGCTCCGGCTGATCAGTAATCTGATCGGCCGGAAACATGTGGGGGTGCGCCGGTAATGCCGAGGAGACTTCGCGTCGCAGTATTTCCAGACCGGTATTGCGCAAAGCCGACAAAGGAATTACCTGCTCAAAACAGTCCAGTTTCTGCAGGTGTGCGATTGCTGGAAGCAACGCATTCTTCTGCTTAAGCAGATCAATCTTATTGATAATGGCAAATCGGCGTGCAGAACTCGCCTTCACATACTCCAAAACCAACTCATCGGCCTGGGTGAATTGATCTCGATCCACAAGCATGGCGATGACATCAACATCGGCCAGCACCGAGGTCGCCGAACGCACCATGTAACGATTCATTGCACGATCTGCGTGATCGTGAATTCCGGGAGTATCTACATAAATCGCCTGATGAGGTCCCTGGGTATCCACACCAAGCAGCAGATGCCGGGTTGTCTGGGGTTTGCGCGACGTGATTGCCAGCTTCTGGCCCAGCATATGATTGAGCAGCGTCGACTTTCCCACGTTGGGTCGACCCACGATGGCGACTAGGGGGCTGTCGTAGGGGGCGGGCTCGTTAATAGATGGAAGCTGTGTATCGTGCATATGTGGCCAACGGGCTTTATTTGACGGAAGTCCGTGTAAGTAAAAATTCCAATATCGCTTTTTGGGAGTGGAGGCGATTCTCGGCTTGGTCGAATACTACAGAACTTGGGTGATCCAACATGCCGAGAGTTACCTCTTCTCCATAGTGAGCAGGCATGTCGTGCATGAAGATAGCTTCTGGTTTAGCATGATTCATTAGTTCGGGACTGACGGTATACCCTTTAAAGGCAAAACGGCGTTCGCTGGATTCTAGCTCTTTTCCCATACTAGTCCAGACATCAGTGTAGACTACATCAGCTTGTTGTACAGCCTCTTGTGGATCACGGACGGTCGAGATAGATGTTCCGTGGCTAGATGCTATAGCGCGTGCACGATTCAGGGTGCAGTTGTCTAGATCGTGATTCATGGGGGATGCTATAGCGAAGTTGGAACCGGTGGCAGCTATTCCTAACGCCAAACTACGAGCAACGTTATTACCATCTCCAATGAAGGCCACGGTTAAGCCCTTGAGGGTTTGCTTTGTCTCCTTTATCGTCTGGAGATCTGCCATTGTTTGGCATGGATGTTCCCAGTCAGATAGTGCATTGATAATAGGAATTCCTGAATGTTTCGCCAGCTCCACCAGGGAGCTGTGGTTGTTTACCCGAGCAACGATGGATTGGGCGTATCTTGATAAGACTTTAGCTATGTCTGCAGTGGATTCCCTTTTTCCAAATCCAACCTCCGCGGCACCCATGTAAATAGAGTGACCACCCAGCTGTTTTATTCCTATATCAAAGCTGACTTTGGTGCGTAAAGAAGGTTTTTCAAAAAGCAGTACGATGTTTTTAGTCTTTAGTACATTAGAAAATTGATCGACCTTCAGTTCAGAAGCTCTTTTCACCAGATGTTCAGTCTCTAGGGGACTGAAATCTAGAATGGACAGAAAATTTCTTTGATCCAACATGGTCTCCTTAGCTAATGATATTTTACGTGGGTATATCTCTTCAAGTAAATGGGATATAGCCTAGGTTTTTAGCTTTGATGTGTTATAGGGGCTCCCTAGGAGTAAAGATGCCAGGGTTTGTGGTATTAGACTGATTCCAGATCCCTTATCTGTAACTATATTACATCTTTTTTATGGATTACCTATGGAAAAAGACAAGAGAGAGTTGGGGTTTTGGGGGAAAGTCGGACAAATCTTTTTTGTTTAAATCCTTTTTACACGTTGTTCCGCCCTTATAGCTGCGTCAGCTAGGGGACTTCTTGCTGATCTAATCGTGATATCTACCAAAGAAGGCTTCTGGGATGCGAGAGCTCGCTCTACAGCAGGTCGTATTTGATCAGCTGTTTCCACGTGTTCACCATGACCTCCTATAGATTGAATTACCTTATCATATCTGATGGTCCTCAAGGTCGTGTTCATCGACCTACCATAATAGGCTAGCTGATAGCTATGGTCTATACCCCAAAGTGAGTCATTACCGAGAATAGTGACGAATGGTAAACCGTGTCGTATAGCAGTGTCGAATTCCATTATATAGAATCCCAACGAGCCATCACCCATGAAGAGAAAAATTTTTGCTTCCGGATGAGCTAAACGGGCGGTAAGAGCATATGGTAACCCTTTGCCTAGATGGGCAAGAGGACCTAGCCTCATCCAGCGTCCAGGTTTTTCTGCAAGGAGATAGCCCCTCCCCCATTGCACATAGTCGCCACCATCAAAAATCAATATTGAGTCTTTATCAATCAGCGGTTCTACTTCCTTGAAGATTTGCATGGGGTGTAGAGGTGTAGCTTCATTAGCCTTCGAGATTAGTGATATTCTGTGTCGCTCCTGAGACTTTCTCAGGGTCTTTGTCCAGGTATCAAAGTTGGGCCAAGAAATTAACTTGGCAGCTGCGCTCAGCTGTCGGGTGACGGCCCCTATGTTCCCAAGAATTCCTATATTTACGTTACGATTGAATCCTATTTCAGTAGGATCTGGATCGACCTGAACGATTTTTGCATCAGGAAGAAAGAAAGGGGTGCGCCCATATTTGAACCTGTGATCTAATCGTTTCCCGAGAAGCAGGATTCCATCGGATTCTCTTATGTGGGATCCTGCCGAATTCAACGCGGCATCAGGGTACCCGAAACAAAGAGAATGCGAATCCGGCAGTAATCCACGAGATTGTTCCAGCGTAAACATGGGAATGCCAGTTGATTCTACGAGGTCCTCCATATCTCGTGGTATAGCACTATAGCGACAGGCATTACCAGCAATTATGACGGGTTGTGTTGCTTGACTTAAAAGTGTAATCGCCTGATCGATAAGCTGCGGGTCGCCGGGATTTTCCATGCTATGTGTCTGATTACCACCGTCATATGGATATACATGGTCTGGGCTAAGCGACATTTCTTGGATATCTACAGGTATGGTCAAGTGCACGGGGCCTGGCCGGCCACTAAGCGCCGTCCTAAAAGCTTTTGATATCATTGAAGATATTCTATTGGTGTGATTTATTATCCAAGCACCCTTTGTCACGGGTTTTGCCATACTAATTTGATCGATTTCTTGGAAGGAATACATACCATGTTCTGCCAGTTCGCTGGCTCCCGCTATGAATATAACTGGGCTTTCCGAAGTAAAGACGTTCGGAAGTCCAGATATAGCATTTGAAAATCCTGGTCCCCCCGTTACCATGACAACGGAGGGCTCCGCAGTTATTCGGCACCATGCGTCTGCCATAGCAACTGCTGCGGCCTCATGTCTGGTGTCGATTAGCTCCATGCCTTCATCCGCGCAGGCGTCTACCAGTGGCAATATGGTATCTCCCACCAACGTAAAGATTCGTTTAATGCCTTCTTTTTGCAGACATTGGATGACGAGATGAGCGCCTGTATATAAGGCCATGGGACCTCCGGGATTTAGTGTTAGAACATTGTACGTATCTCGTTGTGACTAGACAAGCTATCTTGTAGTGTCCACAGACATTCGGTATGGTTAAGAGGGGGTTTGTTACATGAAAATAACAGTAGTAGGTTCGGGAGGAGTAGGAGGATTTTTTGGTGGGATGTTGGCTCGAGCTGGCCATGAAGTTTTGTTTGTAGCAAGGGGCGAGCATCTAGATGCCATACGGACCAACGGACTGAAACTTGTTCGGGATAATGAGGAATTTATAGTTTATCCGGATGCTACGGATAACCCAGGGTTAAATGGCGTCAGTGATCTGGTGTTATTCACTGTTAAAACATACGACAGCAAAGTGGCTATAAATATTGTCAAGGACACCATCGGTGAAAACACGAGAATACTGACTCTTCAAAATGGAGTCGACAGTTATAGAGAGTTAGAAAGAGTCTTTGGGTCAGAAAGAGTTCTCACTGGGGCCGCCTATGTGGAAAGTAAAATCGACTCTCCCGGTTTAATTAAACAGACAGGAGATATCGTACGCATCGTATTTGGAAAGACAGATGGTAAGCTGACTCGAGAAGCCAAGGTTATTGAGGAAGGGTTAAATAAGGCAGGAATTCGCGCAGAGTTGTCAGCTAACGTGCTTGAAACGCTGTGGACTAAATTCATATTCATTGCCTCTGTAGCTGGTGTCTCTGCTGCTTGCAGAACTCGGTTAGGTGTCCTAATGAAGATGGGAGGTTATAAAGAGCTGCTTATTGGTACTATGAAGGAAATTGAGGGTGTGGCCAGACAGAAAGGAATATGTCTAGACAGTGATGTCGTCGAGCGGACAATGGCCTATGTCACAGAAGCGGTTAAGGATATTATGGCGTCGATGCATCTGGATTTGGAAAAAGGCCGTAAGTTGGAACTGGAGGCATTGAATGGAACCGTTGTGCGGATGGGCAGGGAGATGGGAATTGCGACTCCATTAAACGAAACCATTTATTTGGTACTGAAGCCGTTTGAATGGGGGGGACGGGTCTAGGGAAAGGCGAGGGGTGGGTGTTTGTGGTTGAAAAAGGACGTGCCTAAGGTGGTGATGGAGGTGGGTGTGGGGCGAGCAGATATATTAATATCCAGACTTTGTTAGTATTAGGGTAGAAAAAGAGACGGACGGGGGAGTAAGGGAACCCTCCAAAGGGAGCAATGGTGTATAGAGGCCAAGTAACTTTGGAAGCAACAAAGGGTTATCCTAATGGTATCAAGGAGCTCGTTTTGACTACCATGTAAACGGTGGAACCCTCGGCGAGACGAAGGTCATCGACAGCATCGAGAGTTATCTCTGAGAGCCACCTATGGCTGTTGTATGTTTGTACTAAGACTCTATTACCGAATCTTTGTAACGATTCGATCCGAGCCCTAAACACGTTTCGAGCACTAATGCCGCGAGGTTTTTCGGACGCTAGTATGATATCGGAGGCCTTTAATGAGATGGACACTATTTGCCCAACGTCTACCGGAAATTCAGGTAATGTGAATAGAACTTCGCCAATCCTCCCCATGACGGTACGATTATTTTCATGTCTCTCTGTTATGGTGACGTCAAAAAGATTTTCCAGTGGTTCTTCGTACCCTAATGATGCAAAATCCTTTGTACCTAGAACCTTATAGGGCTCATCAAACGCAACCGTGGCCCCATTGTTTAGTACTAAAACCTGGTTCGCTATGGCTATGACTTCTGAGATCGAATGTGATACATAAATCATTGGAATAGAGAGATCATCGGAAATGGTTTTCAAATAGCGCATTATTTGGCCACGTAGAGACGCGTGGAGGGAACTTAGCGGTTCATCAAGGAGCAGCATACTAGGTGATCGTGCCAGCGCGCGAGCTAAGGCCACCCTGCGCTTCTCGCCCCCGGATAAACTCAAAGGGTTTCGCCGAAGTAATGGGTCTAGTTTTAATAAGTCGATCAGATCTGGTATTTCTATCTTGCGGCTACGCGCGGGTGTAGTTTTGTAACCGTATTGTATATTTTCCAAAACATTTAGGTGCGGGAAGAGAAGGCTATCTTGAAACATGTATCCTAGGGCCCGGTTTTCAGGGGCTAAGTCGATCTTCTGGTTTGACGAAAACAGTATTTTCCCGCCCAGTACGATTTCGCCTTGGTCAGGTCGCGTAAGTCCAGCTATACAGTTTAATAATGTGGTTTTACCACTACCTGAAGGTCCAAAGATAGAAGATATACCTTCGGGAAAACATAGTGAGGCATCCAGCTTGAAGGAACAGGTCTTTTTATTAAGATTTACGTTCAAGAAAGCATTCATTTGGCTTCTGTTTTCCTTTTACGTATTAAAACGTGATGTGTCAATAGGGTCAAAAATGTCAGAATTAATGAGAGAAGAACTAGTCGTATAACGGAATTATCGTTTCCTGCTTGGAGTTCTGTGAACATCGCTAGAGGTAGTGTTTGTGTGCGACCTGGAATGTTACCAGCTATTATTAGTGTTGCCCCAAATTCCCCCAATCCACGAGCGAATCCGAGCAATATAGATGCTATCAGGCCTTTTTTACATAATGGTAGGGTAATAGTCCAGAATGCATACAAGCGAGAAGCTCCCAAACTACGGGCTACAAGTTCCATTCGGGGATCCATTTCTGCTAGAGCCACCTCGATTGCTCGAACCATTAAAGGAAGTGCGATCAATCCCGCTGCGAGGGCTGCGGCGATCCATGTGAATATGATCTCTACACCGAAGGTTTTATCAAGCATGGATCCTAACGGACCGTTCTTTCCTAGAAGGATGAGCAAGAAATAGCCTGTTATTATCGGTGGCATTACTAGTGGGATTGAGACTAGGGTATCAAGGAGAAATTTCCATCTAATTCTAGTTCTGACTAACGTAAGGGCTATAAGGCCCGCTATTGGAAATGCTAGGAAAGTCCCAAGAGCGGCAGACTGCAGGGAAATCCTTAACGCAGTCAATTCAGTATCTGTAATCAAAGCACGCGCTCCCAGGTTCGAATGCTTAAGCTAGCATACTATCAATCAACGGAAAGAGATATTCCAAATCCCAATGAACTTAACTTAGCTTTAGAGTTAGATGACAAAATGTATTTCAAAAATTGTTTACCATGGTCTTTTGATACCGTATTGGTTATTATCGCACCAGGGTAAATAATGGGATCGTGGTATTCGGCGTTCACAACAAATACCTGCCTGACCTTTTCGGAATTTAGTGCATCAGTATAATAGACTAGGCCTAAATCTGCGGAGCCAGATTCCACATACGCTATCGCGTTCCTTACATCTGCGGCCAACACCAATCGGTTTTGCAAGGAATCCCATGCACCCAGATGCTGTAGTGTTTGTTTTGCATACGATCCAGCCGGAGATAATTTAGGATCCGCAATTACCGGGCGTTCGCTTATTTGAAACAAAGATTTGATGTCAGGAGCAGATACAGTTCTGCCCGTGGGGACTACAACAACCAACGAGTTAGTGGTTATTTGAGTCAAGGTATCATCCTCTATTACCCCTTTAGTTTGTAAAAACTCGATTGGATAAAGGCCTGCAGTAATTAATATGTCTGCCGGGGCGCCTAAATCAATTTGCCTTGCTAGTGTCATAGATCCGCCAAAACTGAACTCGACATTTATGCTGGTACGTTCCGCAAAATCGGTTCCCAGTGGAACTAGGGCTTCTTTCATGCTGGCTGGTGCAAATATTAAGAGATTGTTTTCACGAGGCTTACAAGCCAAAAGGGGGATGACAGTAATTAGGAAAAGGCAAGTTATTCTCAGTAGCAACTTCATTTCATACGCACTATGGGTGCTTCTCCGGTCAATTTTTGTAATGGTATAGGAATAGAACTAGAATGAACGAAATCGTTCAATGGCAAAGTTGTAACGGGCGTAGAATACTTAGTTTTTGACCCAGCGATTAACATGTTATCAAAAAGGGGGGATCCAATAATGGATTTACAGTTGCGCAATAAGGTAGCTCTTATTTCCGGCGGAAGCAAGGGCATTGGATTTTCCACAGCCAAGGCATTTGCGAAAGAAGGATGTAATTTGGGGATTTGTTCTAGAAATGAAACTGAGATTCGGGATGCGAAGGAAGAGTTGGAGGAATTAGGGGTTAGGGTAATGGCTGTCCAAGCTGATGTGTGTCAGCCTGAGAGTGCAAAGACTTTTGTTGAACAAAGTGCCAAGGAATTTGGAAGGATAGATTTTTTGGTAAATAACGTGGGTGGGGGCATAGGTGGTTCGACCGTTGTCTCGACTAGCGATGATGATTGGATTTCAACGTTTGAACTTAACTTGTTTCAGGTTATTCGGTTGATTCGGCTGGTGGTGCCTTACGTAAGTTCTAGTAAAGGAGGCGCAATTGTAAATGTCTCGTCTATATCTGGATGGCTGCCACAGTTATCCGGATCGCCACAATACGGGGCTGCTAAAGCTGCATTGATATTCCTAACAGAACGAATTGCTCTCGAATTAGTTGGTCACAATATTCGTGTTAATACCGTTTCACCGAGTTCAATACAAAATACTAGGGGATGGGATCAATTTAAACACCAGAACCCAGAATCCTTCGCGAGCTACGTAAAAAATGGATTTCCGATGGGAAGGCTTGGGTACCCTGAAGAAATTGCCGATGTGATTGTCTACCTATGTTCCCAGCGTGCTAATTGGATTAATGGGAGACATATACCCGTGGATGGACTTGAACAACCCATTGCTGTTGCTGAAAGAAGGCCGTGGTAGTGATAAGCACTAAATGTTGGTCGATTTGTCGGAAAAACATTAGTAACTATATTTCTAGATTTATTCGTTGAGATTATTTACCCTAATGAAGAAGTCTAAATTTTGAGGTGGACATGGCGATGACCATTGGGGAGACGGCGTCTAGACTTGGTGTATCAGAAAAAACTATAAGAAGACGAATAAAAAAAGGAGTCATAAGAGCAGTATTGTCTGGGTCCCCTCAGATGTATATGATCCACGATGAGGAAATCGAAAGACTGGGCTTTGGTGAGATTTGCAGTTTCAAACCGTCGGACAAGGGGAAGCGAGCAGAAGAGGTTGTTCATGAAGGGCACGACGAGGTGACCAAGTTATTAGTGGAACAAATTAAGGAAAAAGATCGGCAGATAAAAGAACTACACATATTGTTACAGGGATCACAGGAACAACACAAAAGAATAGTTGCAGAAACCAAAGGCTCTAGGGGACCGTGGTGGTGGCCATTTAGGTGAGATTTCGTTCTAGATATTGTCAGAATACTCATATATGAGTAAAATCCCATCAGCGATACCGGATTATATCGTAACTTAGATTGGAGTTAATGTATTGGATACAAACGCGACTACTGATAACAGATTTACACGTTCGCATGGAAAACCTAAGGAGAGGACTGTGGCTAAGGTTAAGAGTTATATGACGGACGAAGTAAAGGAATTCATACGTAAAGCACCATTTGTTGTTATGGCTACCAGCGATGAACAAGGGCACTGTGATGCTTCACCCAAGGGAGGCAAACCTGGCTATATCAAGATTGTGGATGATTCTCGCATACTAGTACCGGATGTAGCTGGTAATCGTCTATTCCAGTCCTACCAAAATATGATTGAGAATCCTCACGTTGGCCTAGTGTTCTTGATCCCTGGCCGAGACGATACTGTAAGGGTGAATGGCCGAGTTCGGATAGTAACGGATGACGAATTGGGTCAAATGGAGGTAGAGCTTGCCGTTAAATTCCGAGACGATAACTCTAAACTTTTGCAGGGCATATTAGTCGAGGTGCAGGAGTCATATACGCATTGTCCTAGGGCTTTTAAGTTTGCTGGATTGTGGGATGTCGACACGATTGATTGTACAAAGGAATCCCAACGAAGAAGGTAGTATTTCCCCCACGTGTGACCAATTTATTTAGACTATACTAATAGTGTGTCCAAACAAATATGTCCCTGAATTGCCAGTCCGAGTTTTTGGATATGGGGCTGTAGCTCAGTTGGGAGAGCACCTGCTTTGCATGCAGGGGGTCAGGGGTTCGAGTCCCCTCAGCTC
>CAJXDJ010000018.1 GCA_913052045.1 uncultured Dehalococcoidia bacterium | reverse complement strand
TTTACTTGACAGTGTGTTTTTGGCTATGCTACGATTCCGCCGCTTACATCTTTGGCAGCCTTTTTATGTGACAAAATTCAATATGGATAGTCATGGCCGTCGGGAGTAGGCACAGATCGAGAAGCAGAGATGACAAGACGCCTAAAGGCGAATCCTTAGGCAGTCGATTGAAAAACACAAGTGATTCGGAGGAGGATAGATGGCTCGCTTCCTGAATTCCAGAGTGACTATTGTAGGCTTACTAGTTGGAGTTTTGCTGTTAATGGCTGGTATTTCCGTAGCTATGGCTTCGGGCTCAACGTCTGAGGGTAGAGCACCCTCGCTGAGAGTTGAACCCCCCAAAGTAGTGGCGGAAGGTTGCCACGGTACGGTTGAATTCGACGCCATGGCAGCTGGGTTCGATGATGGGGATATCATCCTGATTACACTGAGAACTACCAAAGGGCAGATTTTTGTAGGATCAGGTAGACCCAATGCAACTGGTGGTTTCATGGATCATATAAAGATGGACGTCTCGGAATGTGGCGTTCTTACCCTTCAGGCAAAGAGGGGAGATTCATATACGACCGCTCCGTTAGCTATAGTAGAAAGTAAGTAGTAGTTAATTAGGAAAAACTAAAAGAGGATATCACCTCCACGTTCCGTGGGGGTGATATCCTTTTGTGGCGTGTATTAATGGGGATGTAGGGAGTAATGTGTGATTAGAGAGTTAGATGGTAAAACACCTGTAGTTCACCCGACTGCTTTCATCAGTGAGGCCTCATACTTGGTTGGGGATATAGTCGTCGGAGAGAATTCTAGTTTTTGGCCTGGATCTGTTGCACGGGCGGATTATGGTGCAATAAGAATAGGAAACAATACAAATATTCAAGATAATTGTGTGTTGCATACAGATGATCGGCTAGAAATAGGGAATAACGTAGTAATTGGCCATGGGGCAGTCATCCATTGCGCGAAAGTTGGTAATAACGTGTTAATTGGTATTAATGCGGTACTTTTGGAAGGGTCTGAGGTGGGTGATAACTGCGTGATCGGAGCTGGCGCGGTAGTTCTTGAGCGTACGAAGATTCCCTCTAAATCCGTGGTCGTAGGAGTGCCTGGGAAAGTGAGACCCATAAAACCCGAAACTTACGACAGTATTAGTTACTGGGTTTCGAACTATTCCTTAAACGCGAAAAGATTTAAAGAACAAGGGTTAGGTATAGATTACCGAGATATACCATAATTCTTCGCAACTGTAGCAAAGCCCTCCATTGATCCTTCTAGGACCTTATCCTCTACACAGTAAGATATGCGGAAGTAACCTGGAGTGCCGAAGCCCCTGCCTGGTACTACCAAGACATTGTGTTTTTGTAGAGCTTGCACGAATTTGAGATCATCATTAATCGGAATTTTGGGATACATGTAAAAAGCTCCCTGAGGTTTCACAATTTGATAGCCAAAAGATGTGAGTTCGTTGTATAAATAATCCCGTTTCTTTTGATACTGTGCAATGTCTACGCTTATACCTTGGAGATTCTCTATAGCATTTTGCATAACCGCCGGAGCATTTACAAATCCTAGACTACGATTCCAGAAAGTTAGACCGTCGATCAGTCGCCCTTTCTCTCTATAGCCTGGATTAACTGCGATGTAACCAATTCTTTCTCCAGGCAGGGCAAGGTCTTTGGAATGGGAATGAACCGCAATTGCTGCCTCATAATGAGGAAAGATAAAAGGGTATGTCAGATCGTCAAATATAATACGTCTATATGGTTCATCGGCTACAAGGAAAATTTCGTTTCGGAGTTCTTTCTGCTTCTTCTCTAGAAGCGAGCCTAAATCTCTTATAAGTGATTCCGGATATAGTGCTCCTGAAGGATTGTTTGGGCTATTGATCAAAACAGCTCGAGTCTTTGGGCCTATAAATGACTCTAGGGCGGACAATATCGGGTGGAATTTTTCGTCGGTAGGTGCGATTACTGGTTTGCCCTGGTGATTTTCAATGTAATAAGTAAATTCTCCGAAGAAGGGAGCGAATATGACCACTTGGTCTCCAGGGTTCAATATGGATTCGAATATGACATTTAATGCTCCAGCTGCACCGCATGTCATCACAATTTCGTTTGCTGTGAATGGAACTGATGTCTCCAGTGAAAGCAGCTCTGCTACGCGGCTCCTTGTGGAGAGATATCCTGCATTAGGCATATATCTGTGCATTCCTTTCACTGAGCTGGTTGCTAAATCCGCCATATTTTTTGCAAAAAGGGGAGGGGGCTCGATCACAGGATTTCCCAGGGATAAATCAAACACATTAGCTTCACCGTATCTATCTTTTAGCTCTATGCCTATCTCAAACATTCTGCGAATCCACCCACCTTCTTGTATGGCTTTGATAGTTCTGTTAGATATTGGCATTGATCTCCGTAGGCTCCATGTTGTACCGAGACTATACGATTATGCTCTTAGAAATGTCCATAGCAATGATTGATGACCCGATAATGGAGAAGTTATAATCATGTCACAAATGAAAATAATCGTTGGGAGGATTCAGTGAACTTTGGACTATTCTTGATGCCAATACACCCACCTGAGAAACCTTGGCAGCAAATGATTTCTGAGAATACTGATACAATAATATTAGCCGATAAGTTGAGGTTTGACGAAGCTTGGATTGGCGAACACTATACCCTGACTACCGAACCCATACCCGCTCCAGATTTATTCATCGCCAAACTTTTTGGAATGACTAAAAAGATTCGATTGGGTACAGGGGTCGTGTTATTGCAATTTCAGGACCCCGTGTTGCTGGCTCACAGGATAGCCGTTTTAGATCAATTGGGGAAAGGTAGATTTAATTTTGGGATAGGCACAGGTGGTCAAGCTACAGAATTTGAGTTGTTTGGGATAAGACAGGCCGATCGTCATCAGCGAGCTATGGAAGTTATGGATATAGTTCTTAGGATGTGGCGTTCGGAAGGAAAATTTCGGTATCGTGGAAAATTTTTCAAAATAGATGGGCCTGATCCTAGGCCTGATCTGGGGATAGGACTCCATATGAAACCTTACCAAACTCCGCATCCTCCAATAGCAGTGGCGGCGGGTAGCCCGTTTTCTTCTACCGCTAAATATGCCGGAGGTCAGGGATGGATCCTCATGAGTAGTGGCATCACACACCCGTCTCTCTTGTGGACGATATGGGATGCTTATCAGAGAGGATCAGCAGATGCGCATAAGTCTTCAGATAGAAAACTTTGGAGAGTGTCCCGTAATATACATGTGGCTGAGACAATGGAAAAAGCCCAAAAAGAAGCTAATGAGCACGGCATGAGACGTTGTATAGAAGGTTACGCCATGCCTCAATTTAAAGCGTTAATGGGAAGCTTATCCATGTTTAAATCTTCAGAAGAAATGGCTGATGAAGAAGTATCGTTCGATTGGCTGATTAATGAGACGTTTATTGTCGGAGATCCAGATTTTGTTATCAAACGGATCAAGGAACTTTATACTAGGGTTGGTGGATTCGGCACACTATTACTCCAACTTAATGATTGGCATCCAGCACAGATCGGACATGACTCATTGAAATTGTTCATGAAAGAGGTGGCACCATCCATTAGAGGATTAGGATAAGAATTCGTTGACTCCCCCAAAATGAAGTCTTAAGCTAAAGGTTCTTGCAGAGGTGTTGAAACAACGTAATCAAGACCATTTTTAAAAGGGCTAATCCTGACTATGAGTTACCTAAGTCCAGGCTATCGGACAGAAACTAAGCGGTATCCCACTTAAGGAAGAACTCTCAGGCTAGGGATTATTAGGAGTTTGTATGGATGATTTGATGGAGATAGCAGGGAAAAAATTTTCTTCACGCTTGATTTTAGGAACAGGGAAATACCGTAGTATGGATGATATGGTGAATACGGTTAAGGTTTCGGGTACGGAAATGATCACTATAGCCATTCGTAGGTTGGACCTTGATAATCCTGCCGAAAAAACCATTCTCGATTATTTGGACTGGAACAAATACCAGATACTGCCTAATACGGCCGGATGTAAGACGGTGGATGAGGCTTTGTTTGTCGCACGTTTAGGAAGATCAGTAGGTCGTACTAATTGGGTAAAATTAGAAGTGATACCTGATCCAAAATATCTTTTCCCTGATCCCACTCTCACATTGAAAGCTGCTGAACAATTAGTAAAAGAAGGATTTGTAGTTCTTCCATATATTAATGCCGACCCTGTACTTGCAAAGAACTTGGAAGAAGTGGGGTGTGCTACTGTCATGCCGTTAGGTTCCGCTATTGGCTCTGGCCAGGGAATACACACGGTGGAAGAATTGAGAATCATTATTGAGCAGGCAAGAGTTCCCGTAATAGTGGACGCTGGATTGGGAGTACCCTCTGATGCCTCTCAAGTAATGGAATTGGGGGCATCGGCGGTTCTTGTTAATACAGCTATAGCTCAGGCAAGGCAACCTGAACTAATGGGTGAGGCATTCAAATTAGGAGTTAAAGCTGGTCGGCAAGCATTTATCGCGGGACGGATTGAGAAAAAAGCATATGCACAATCTAGTAGTCCTCAGGACAATGTCCCTAAATCATGATTTCGAGATTGCCTTTGGCTCCTATATTGTGCCTAGTAACGAATAGGAATATTTGTGATCCTGTCAATTTATTTAGAGATCTTGAAGAAGCCATAGGTGCAGGGATAAATATGGTCCAGATTCGGGAAAAGGACCTATCTGGAAAGGATCTTTTATCTCAGGTTCAGCAGTTTAAAAGTTGTATGAAAGACAACGCCCTATTGGTTGTTAACGAACGGGTCGATATAGCTTTATTGGGAGGAGCCGATGGGGTTCATCTGGGGGAGAATGGAATATCAATTCCTGATGCTAGAAGGATTGCTGGAGAATCTTTCTTGATAGGAAAATCCGTTCATAGTCTAGATGGAGCCATAGACGCGGAACAGTCGGGAGCTGATTATCTGATTGCAGGTACGGTATTTTCATCTATGACACATATGGGGGAGAAAGTCCAAGGAATAGATTTCTTAAAGAAATTAGAAGCTAGGATAGAAATACCGTATATTGCTATTGGGGGGATCAACAGAACTAACGTGCGGTCAGTTATAGAATCAGGGGCCTCGGGTGTTGCTGTCATGAGATCTATCTTAGCTTCAACTGATCGTGTTGCAGAGGCGTTCAATATTATGTCAGCTATGGTAAATAGTCGATGGCAATCGTAATTTACGCGGTTATGGATATTTAAGTGATTAATCTAATTGTAAATGGCAAGCAGAAGGAATTGGATTCTCCAGTGACTTTATTGGAATTACTTGAGAAGCTGGGTGTAAAAAGCAAATTCGTTGCTATTGGTTATAACGGATCAGTGGTTGATAAGGATTGTTTAGACGCGATTTTCATTGGAGATGGTGATGTTTTGGAGGTGGTTAAGCCTGTGGGTGGAGGTTAAGGCATTACTTGAACTCCAGGGTTAGGAGAATCATATACCTCGCCTATTATAGCTGCCACCTTAACGTTATTGGAGTGGAGTTCTTCCAAGAGAGCCCTAGTGTTCTGTTCGGGAACCGATATCAACAAGCCTCCAGAGGTTTGGGCATCCGATAGAAGCAGCTTTTCTCCGACTGAAAGTTTGCTGCTCCATTCTACATTGTATCCTGAGTCTGCTAAATTTCTGTGTGTACCCCCTGGCACGAACCCTCTATTAATGAGATCTATAACTCCATCAATTACTGGAATTTTTGAAGCCTGAATTTTCGCTGATACCTTGCTTTGTATCATCATGTTTTTTAAGTGTCCTATTAATCCGAACCCTGTGACATCCGTAGCTGCGTTGACACCTATGGAAACCATTAATCTTGAAGCTGTGTCGTTTAGAGTAGACATAATGCCAATTGCGTTGTCTAGCACCTTTTGACTTACGGCATCATTCTTTCCAGCGGTTGTTATAATACCTGTCCCTAGGGGTTTGGTTAAAATTAATCGGTCACCTGGTTGAGATCCAGCGTTTGAAATGTGATCCCCAGGTTTTACGGTACCTATCACAGCCATACCATATTTTGGTTCTTTATCTTCAACTGTATGGCCACCGGCGACGATGCAGCCGGCTTCCAATGCCTTGGAATGACCGCCTCTTAGTATGTCGCCAAGGATTGATTTGGGAAGGTCGCCTGGGAAACCTACAATGTTGAGGGCCATAAGAGGTGTGCCTCCCATAGCATAGACATCGCTAAGGGAATTAGCTGCAGCAATAGCACCGTAATGAAAGGGATCATCGACTACGGGTGGAAAAAAATCCAACGTAAATACTAAGCCTGATTCCTTATCTAATTCATATATGGCCGCATCATCTCCAGTATTCAGCCCAACGAGTAGTTTAGGATCACTTATTTCTTGTGGTAAGTACTTTAAGACCTCGACCAGGTCTTCGGCGCGAAATTTGGAAGCTCAACCTGCGCAATTAGCTAAGGTAGTGAGACGTATCTTTTTGTGTGCCACGGTAGCTCCTAACAATTAGTTGCATCATTATATCATTGTATATATAGAAACCGTTCTATATTGGTTGAGAGCGTGTATTAGTAATGTTAGAATTTAACCTCGTGTAAGTGTTCCCGAGTAGCTCAGTGGTAGAGCGGTCGGCTGTTAACCGATTGGTCGTAGGTTCGAGTCCTACCTCGGGAGCCAAAACTTACGCCTATTTTAGGCACTGACTCCTCCCCGTCCTTCAGAAGTGCGGGAATAAGATAGACCTATTGTAGTCAAGAGACGGTTCATTTTATATGCCTATTGAGGAGTGGCTTATTTCCTTAGAATTTGTATCAACTTTTTTATTAAGGATTGAGACTAAGACGGTGCCGATTGCAAACGAGGCAGAAGATATTCCTAATAGGACGTAATATCCCAGATCAACCTGTATATTGTTTAAACTGTCTATGGCTATTCCTCCGAGCTTAGATATAGCTAAACCGCCAACCAAAACTAGGTTTGCTATCCCGAGATGTGTTGCTGTTCGGCTCCTGCTTGCCAGATCTGTAATTAGGGCCCTACCAGCACTCATAAAAACTCCGATTGAAATCCCCATGAGGATGCCGATTAACAATACGTGAGTAAGATTTTGAGAGAAGCATAGGAGTAAACTACAGATCGATCCCGTGATTCCAGATACTATCAATAATTGTCTTCTTCCTAAACGATCGGAAAGTAGGCCGGCGGGGTAAAGAGTTATCAATATGGTTGCTCCTACTACCGCCGCGAGGATTCCTATAGATGATGCTGGATTGTCAAGTTTTACGACATCCGTAAGAAAAAAAAGTGTATATGTTTGCAGGATGCCTGCGGCAAGCGTGAAGAAAAAACCTGCACCAAGGAATACGTAAAAATGAGGATGCGGCATATTCGCTTCCTCTCGGTTACCTTGATTCTGAGGTTCTGGTTGCTGTTTTAATAAGCCGTCGTCTACCTTCGTTAGAATCCATACCATAGTGAAACACAACGTGAAACTAGGTATGATCAAACTAATCCATAACCATTTGTCTTGTAGTCCATTTAGGTGATTATCCATCAATAAACCGGTTAGAAGCACGAGTGTTATGGCTCCAGCACCACCACTGATTGCTCGCGTGGCTGAGACTCGTCCGCGTTGATTATGGGGTACCTGATCCTTAACCATTGCGTCGTATGGATTTTGAGCTACGTTAATACCAACTTGAATAAATATATAAACAATTACTATGAGAATGTAGCTTGATGCGACGCCGAGAGAAAGAGTTAGGCTGGTCGATAAGATTGCTCCACCTAGGATATAGGGTTTTCTTCTCCCTAGTCCTAAACTTGTTCGATCACTTAAGTAACCTACTACTGGCTGGGTTAACATGGCTACAGACATTCCGGAGAACATTAAGATTCCTAGATACGTGTTTTTTAAGTGGTCTGGGGAAATGTCCAGTATTCTTATTGGTAGTATTATCTGTGCGAGGCTAGTGGATAGCGCAGCCAAACCAAAACCCAATATGCTTATGTGAAGGTATTCTATTTTGCTAAGTGTTTTTGTAATAGAATCCATAAGGTAGTATACCCGTTGTTATAGGAGGCCTGTAATTTAGGAGATAGATCAAGATTTTCATATCCCTTAGATTTTGGGGGAAAGTTTGTATTTTGGAAAGGGATTTTAGTAATTGGAGGTAGTTAATGACAGAAGATAGAGTTGATACCATAGTGTGTGGAGGGCAGGTAGTTTTTCCTAATCATGTTAATAATGTGTCGATAGCGATTCGTGGAGAAAAGATTGTAGCAATAGGGCCGGAAGAATTATTGCCGGTTGCTGACCGTTATATAGATGTAAAGGGGAAGTTTGTACTTCCAGGCTTGATTGATTGTCATGTCCATTTAGATAAATGCGACAGCATTGGGCTTGGTTCCAAAGCTGCAGCATATTCTGGTATAACAACTTTGTTGCCCTTTGGTACATATGACGTGGAATCTGATGCGGATCTGCTGGTCATAGATCCTAATGGCGACTCGGTTGTAACGGCGATGAATCATCATGGTAATTCTGGGTTTAGTTTGTTTGAGGGCTGGAATATAAAGGGATCTCCCTGGATGACCCTTATACGCGGGAAAATAGTACTGAATCAAGGTAAGTTGGAACAAAAACCTGGTTATGGCCGTTGGATATCTTGTGAGTCTCCATCAATGCCAGTGGGTGGACCAATTAAATAGAGAATTAGAAATGCAAATTTGGGTTAGGTAGATTTTCTTTGATGGAGATTTTGTAATGAAAGACTACATAAACGAGCTAGCTAAGTTCTCGGTAGAACTGAGATATGATGATTTATCACTCAGTGTAAGGACCGCTGTTAAGAATGTTATAAAAGATACAATAGCTGCTATGGCCGCTGGTAGTAGGTTGCCTCAAAACACTAACTTAGCGAACTTCGTATCTGGTTTATCAACGAATGGGACATCGGTTATTGTCGGGCACAAACATAAAAGCCAACCCATGTTTGCAGCCCTGGTAAATGCAACTGCGGGAGTATCTCTGGAATTGGATGAAGGGACTCGTTTAGGAGGAGGCCATCCCGCAATACATGTTCTCCCCGGTGCTATGGCATTCGCAGAAGATAATCACATCAATGGAGAAAAATTCGTAGAGGCTTTATCGGTTGGATACGAAATTTTGTCCCGTATAGCTGGTTCCATGATCCTACGACCTAACGTTCATTCTCACGGGACTTGGGGAACTATTGGGACATCAATTGCTGTGGGAAAGATGCTCGGCTTTGACCACGATCGTACAAAGAATCTCATCAATTTGGCGGCTTCCATGTCACCAGCTAATACCTGGACACCTTGTTTTGAGGGCGCAACCATTAGAAATGTTTACCCGGGCCGATCTGGGATGCAAGGCATTCTGGCAGTTCACCTACTACAGTGCGGATTTACTTCCCTACAAGATGGGCCTCGGGATGTATATGGGACAATATTGGCCCAATCCTTTGACCCCGCTAGGTCAGTTGACGGGCTGGGTTCCGGACCGATGAGAATTGAACAGAATTATTTCAAATACTATCCTTGTTGTCTTTTTAATCACCCCACTCTTGGTGCTGTGGAACAATTGATGAATACAGAACAATTTGCTATTCGTGACATAAAAGCCATCAAGGTAACCACAGTGAGTTTTGGATCAGAACGGATGGCAGGAGATTATCCACAA
>CAJXDJ010000017.1 GCA_913052045.1 uncultured Dehalococcoidia bacterium | reverse complement strand
CCACCTTTCCTTCATTTAATTCCCTGATGGAATTATTCGGTAGGTAGCCACACGAGGCACAAGCCAAAAAAACAACTGCTCGACAATTTCAGTTACTCATACCATATCTAAAAGCCCTCTCGTTTGGACTCCAGATAGAATTTATCAATCACAAATTTTACAAAAAAGACGCCCAAATCACTCCGACCCTACGATCTCACAATAAACATCCAATCGCAACAATTAACATCGTTTATAAATAACTCCGCTCATACAACTCGCCGATTCAGATCCCTTTAATAATTTCTGTCTCCCAATCCAACAATTCAGCATCGCCTCTGAATCTATCAATGAATTTTATGACCTGAAGCATCACATCATTAGTAATTTTCGCCTCACTACCCACACATGCTATTCCCAATGTCAGACGTTGCCATAAATCTTGGTGATCTACCTCGGACACTGAAACTGGAAACGTGCTCCTAATTCTTGTGATTATCCTCTGGGAAATTGATCTCTTCGCTTTGAGATTCTGGATCATTGGAAGATGCAAATGGATTCGACAAAGAGAAACGTTCAAGACTCCCCCCTACCAATTCTTTGCCTACAATTAAACAGGGAGAACGGTTTATGTAAAGCCTTACTTGCAATAGATTCTCGATGTATACTCAAATCGGTGACGTTGTGAATATAATTTTCGATCGTGGCATACATCTTCCAGATTTTGATTTATGGTTAGATTCGCGTAAAAAACGTTCCTACGGTTATATTTCTCATGCTCACCAAGACCACTTTGCACCACACTTAAACCCCCTGATGACTCCACATACATTTAACCTCGTCCGGGACCAACTACCTCACTCGAACCCACGTTTGCTCGATTTCGGAGAACCTCTAGAAACCTCAAGGTATTCATTGAGCTTACACCCGGCGGGCCATTGCCTAGGGTCTGCACAAGTATTAATAAAATCTAAACTGACAGGTCAAAGTATATTGTACACAGGAGATATTAAGACCCGCTATAACCCTACATGCCAACCGATTCAACCGGTACCTTGCGATATTTTAGTTATCGAATCAACATTTGGTAGTCCTATGTTTCGATTTCCTGACCAAAAAGACGTTTTGCAGCAACTCTTACAAACCATAAAACGCTGGCTAAACCTGCACATAACACCTGTAGTACTCGCTTACAAAACCGGCAAAGCCCAAGAAATACTACATCATTTGCAAAATAATAATTTAGATGTTGTCTTAGAGCCTTCCATTTACGAAATCACACGACGATACGAAGAATCCGGGATAAAGTTCCCAAGGCCCTTTAGACAATTTGATGGCTCAGTTGACCCTGGGAAAATTCTCATAATTCCTCCTGGAAAAAAATCCAAGGAAATCTTGAAAGTGGTGCCCAACAAACGAACAATAGCGATGTCAGGCTGGGCAGCACATTCTTCCACAAGAAATCGAGTTGGGGCAAATGTAGCCCTCCCATATAGTGACCACGCTGACTTTGACGACCTACTGAGCTATGTTAAAACCGTTAATCCTAAGAAAGTATACACTGTCCATGGTTTCAGTGATCTTGCCCGGGAGTTAAGAAAATTGGGCTATGAGGCTAATACCCTCGTGGATTCAACTAGTGCGCTTCTTCAACTAAGTCTCCTGTGACGAAGTCGCCATTAATCCTATAATGATCCTAGCCAGCCCTTAACCGGATAAAATTCATATAGGAGGCCAGTCACTATGACTTCGGCATCTTACTCAAACAAAGTGATTGCAACGCATAGAAGAGAATTAAAAGCAGACTTCAAGAATTACACTAACGTCCAACCAACTCTTTTGGTCAGAAATAGACGAGAAGGGTGCCTCTAATTAGTCAATTAATAATCATTGCGTCTTAGACTGGGATGACCTCTAAGGGTTCAATGTGCTTCGGGAAGGGTTTCCTTTTATGCTGTCTGATGGAAGAAATAACGCTACTACAGTTCCAATGAGAAGTACCACCATGACAAACATAGCACCACTACTTAAGGCCATAGCAAACGCCTCCATTTGGTTTGGATCAGCCTGACTAGGCCCAAAGGCTTGAACATGCACATAATCTACACCGGGAGCCAAATTAAGAATATTGTCTCTTAAAGAAACTAGAAATACTGCTGATACGACTGCTACCCCTAAAGCTGCAGACACATTTTGCAACATGTTCATGACCCCAGAAGACACCCCTCCCCTTTCAACTCCAATCGCATGTATGCACACCGTAGTAGTTGTAACAAATGCTGCAGCACCTCCAATACTGCCCACAACGAGACTAGGCAAGAGATCCCAATAATCGGATCCACCATCCAGTCTCAACCAAAGAGCTGCTGCAAAGGAGGTCAATCCCATTCCCAACACCATGGGCAGCTTGTTCCCCCACCGATCACCAACATATCCCCAAAAGGGCGTAGCCAAAACCACACAAATTCCAACTGGTAGGAATAACATCCCTGCTTCTGCAGGGTTCTTTCCAAGGAAATGTTGGAAGTAGAAATTGCTCATCAATATCACTGCCACAAACGCAAAGCTCGCAGAAAATCTGACAAAGAGTCCAACCAAGAAATTCTTACTCGTGAAAAATTCCCTATCGACCAGTGGATCTGCCCCCTTTAGTTGTGTGATCACGAATAAAGGTATCACGGCAACTGCAAACCCAAAAACCACTAAAGCAATAGGAGATGCCCACCTGGTAGATTCTCCTATCATGAGACCAAGAACTATCAACAAAATACAACTAACACTTAGACCAATTCCACAATAATCAATTTTCCAACTCTTAGGTGGATATACTCTGCCTACAGGAATATCTTTAACCATTAAACCTGCAATAATGGCTAACGGCAGGTTGATTGCGAAGACAAACCGCCAACCAAACAAAGCGACTACCGTACCACTTATAATTGGGCCTAATATTAGGCCTAAAGCACCAACACTTCCCCAAAGACCTATAGCCAATCCTTGGTTCTTGCCTTTAAATGTTTCAGCTAATATTGAGAGAGATCCTGGGACGATCAAAGCAGCTCCCAACCCTTGGATGATTCTTGCCACCTGCAACACTTGAACATTCATCGCTATAGTTGCCAACAAGGAACCAACAGCAAACACAAAATAACCTACCATAAGCGCTTTTTTGCGACCGTATATGTCGCCAACCTTTCCGCCTATGATCACTGTAGCGGCAAATGTAAATGGCCAAGCATTTATAACCCAGCTACTTTCCTCCAGACTTACACCAAATTCTTGTTGTATGGACGGCAGTGCTAAAACCACGAAACTTATATCTAGGGATATGACAAAAGCAGCTATACATGCAACGGGCAGAATAGTCCGAGCATACTGAGCATCACGGGAGTCAGTTAATAGCGTTTTAAGATTCACTATTTATTTGCCTAATAAGTTCTTAGTTACCAAAAATCGAAAACACTCAATAAAATACCTCAGGGGAACCTGTGCATACAATACATTCTTCCTAAGATTACGATTAAACTCAACAAATATATTCTTGATCGCAACGTAATTTCGACTTCTCATGCTAGTATGTACTACCGATAACAACACCCTTTTCCGGATAAATTTGGAAGGTATATCAAATTGAAATCAACCCGAATAGACGGGCCAACATTAAAACATCTAGTCATTTATCCAGAAAATTATGTCCCTAACAAACTCTATCCAGTAGTAATTTTACTCCATGGTTTTGGTTCTAACATGCACGATCTAGCCGCCATAGCACCCCATATTGATGACGATAATTACATTTACGCTTGTCCGAATGCTCCTGTTCCTATAGATCTAGGATTAGGTAGAAGAGGCTTTGCCTGGGCTTCGCTGGGTACCCCACTATCGAAAAACGAATACCTGAATTCTCAGGATATGCTGTTATCTTTCATCAGGGAATTAACCGATTCTCTCGGTACCCATACAAATCAAGTTGTATTGGGTGGCTTCTCCCAGGGAGCTATGATGACTTACCGTCTAGGAATCCCGCGCCCTCAACATTTTGCAGGCCTGGTAGCATTAGGAGGTTTATTAGATGATGAAGCCATTCCAGCCAATCAAACTTTTATTCAGAAAGATCAACCCATCTTTATAGCACACGGGACTTTAGATACCGTCATCCCCATAGAATCGGCTCGAGATGCGAAATGCCGCCTGGAAACTGTTGGGTTTGCTCCTACTTACAAAGAATATCCTATAGCGCATGAGATAAACCATGATATACTGACTGACCTCGGTTATTGGTTAAAAGACCTATTCCCCTCCAACATATATGATAAATAATATCTACAATATCTTTCCAAGTTATGCCCAAATGGCAACTCGTTAAGCCTTTAGGAGTTCTGTAGGTCTAAGATAATGGTACAAGATTATGAATTGCCCCTACTGTAAAGCTACAGGTCAAATCGCAGGTTATAAATGCCGCAACTGCTCACGTGTAATATCTAAGACGATTCCTGAGTGGGCTCACCAACGTGGTAAACGAACAGAAATGAGACTATTCGGGCGAACTGGCCTCATTTTCATGACACAAAATAAATGGCTCACAATTACTATTGTTATTCTACTGTCTTTCGCGTACTTCCTTCACAACTACAAAGTTATTCCTAACCCGATCACATTAATCTTTAATGCGCCCACTACAAACTTATCCTCTGACACAGATCAACCAGGGGTTGTAATTGGATCAAATTTCGAACGGACCAGTGCTGTAACAAATGTCACAGCACAACCTAGAGGACAAGTAATTTGGGCATTGGAACCTGGTTTCTTGGACGGCCTCTCTAGGCCTACTACGGTAGACAACATTTTGTACATCGGGCACAGAGATTTTAGGATGCTAGCCTTAGATGCGACATCTGGGGATATCTTGTGGGAACACAAAACAGGCGGATTTGTAAACGGTTCTCCCTCTGTAGCTGGAGGTTCTGTATTCGTAGGATCAACCGATGCATTCATGCGCGCCTTTGATCGTAAGTCTGGGGATCTGCTTTGGAAATTTAAAGCGAATGGACCTATAACCAGTTCTCCCACCATAGTCAACGGGTTCATATTTTTCGGGACCCACTCGAACCTGATGTACGCATTAGATGCTGCTACTGGAGAAGAATTGTGGACCTACGATGTGGGAGGCACAGGGGGAATCTACGCCTCTCCAGCATTTCACGACGGGGTCCTATACTTTACTAGCCAGGATGGAGCCATTCATTCAGTTAATTATCGTACCGGGCAAACAAAAATGAAGTATCGTAGTCGTTCACTGTCTGCTAGTCATTTCCCGGTGATAGCTAACGAGTTGCTTTACAATCTATCCGGTAATCGCATTTTAGCAATCGATGCAGAAATGAGAGAGATTCCAGCCCGATGGCAGTTTCTAAGAACTTGGCACATACTCTACGCACACCGATGGCCGGTGCCTCCGCCTCCAAGCCAACAAGGGTTCAAGTGGTGGTATAGCGGGGATGAGAACTCGTTCTTCAGCGCACCTCCCGCCGTCACTTCTGACGGGCTGTATATCGGAGATTCGATGGGAAGATTATTGGCTAGAGATCCCGTAAACCCGTCCAAGGAAATCTGGACTTTTCAAACCACCAGCCGAATCACGGCTACTCCGTTGGTCTTAGGAGACGTCGTTTATTTCGGGACTACAAACGGAATTGTTCACGCATTGGATCGTCATTCAGGGAACGAAATCTGGAGCCTAGACCTAGAATCACCAATAACTTTGCCTATAACATACGGGTCAGAAAAACTTCTTGTTAGAACGGATGACGGAAATCTTATCGCGATACATTAGTAATTGCATATACATCCGTGAAACGTTAACACTTCGTTACTAAGCTTCAAACTACCAATGCCAGATCCTGTCATGTTGATCAAAAAGATTTCCCAATTTAGCCGTGGAGGCAACATCACGAAAAATAATCTTCTAAACTACACTCCTAAAGCGATTCGTAGCCGCTTATTTATCTTCCCCTTACTCTCATGGGAAACAATCTTGAGTGATCCAACCTCATTAGTATTGGACACATGTGTGCCTCCATCAGCCTGAACATCCAATCCATCGATTTCTACAATCCTTATCTTTGTAATCCCTTCAGGCAGTAGATTTATTTTAGTCCGAACTAGTTCGGGGTTCTTAAAAGCCTCGTCTCGTGTTATAAATCTCGCATTTATAACACGAGACGCTTTGACTTCGTTGTTTATAAGCCCTTCTATATGGTCGACCACAGCAGATGAGACAGACTCCAACTCAAAGTCTATCCTTCCCTCCAACGGTTTCATGTTACTGCCAGTTACACGGGCTTGAAATTCCCTCCAAATGACCCCACAGAGTATATGAAGGGCTGTATGGGTCCGCATCAATTGATATCTCCTTTCCCAATCTATCGATCCAGTGACATATTCTCCTATAGATGAACTGAATCCGATAATCTCGTGGACAATTTTGCCATCATTTGTTGATACATTGCTTACCGGATACCGCACTCCCTTTAATTCTATATAGCCCCTATCAGAAGGCTGTCCTCCTCCTCCAGGATAGAAACTAGTCCGGTCTATAACCACCCCATCTTCGCAGATTTGTTCAATTCTGCCTTCAAATTCTTTGAGATAACTGTCCTTATAATACAAGCGGTCCGTCATATCACATCCCCTTGTTTCTAGATTTAATATTCGCCACTAATTTCTAGCCAACTGGGATTCATCTTGTCTATTTGAGATATTCCTCTGTCCTTCTCAATGTAACGAAATGTATCTCCAAAGTACTCTCGCACATAAAGCCCGATTTGTTTGATACTATCACGTTTCATCGGATTTTCCGTTAACAAGCAATAAATTCGACCCAAAGCGATGGTTGAGACAATTGCAATCGACTCCACACAACATTATTATTTCGGCAATCGTATACTAGAATTACTTTAAGATCTCGGCTTTCTCTAACCGACAATACAATAATAAGGAGGGTGCTCCATGAATAACGGCGACACAGCATGGGTGCTGACATCTTCGGCATTTGTGTTCATTATGCTACCAGGACTTGCGTTCTTTTATGGCGGTCTTGTCCGAAACAAAAACGTCCTGGCTACCATTATGCACAGCTTTATGGCTCTGGCAATTATTGGAATCGTTTGGGTTCTATGGGGTTATAGTTTAGCATTTGGACCAAGTTGGCAAGGGATTATCGGTAGTCTTGAATGGTTTGGCCTACAAGGCGTATCGGCTACTGCAACCGGCCCCTATTCTGACACAATCCCTCACCAAGCTTTTATGATATTCCAAGCTAAGTTCGCAATCATAACACCCGCTTTGATAGCCGGAGCTTTCGCAGAAAGGATCAAGTTTAAAGCCTTCGTATTATTTATAATACTTTGGTCTACTCTTGTTTACGCTCCAGCAGCTCACTGGATGTGGGGCGTCGGCGGTTGGCTTGCGGATTGGGGTGCCAAAGATTTCGCCGGAGGAGCTGTTGTTCATCTCACCTCTGGTGTAGCAGCAATCTCGGCCGCGTTGGTATTCGGAAAACGCATGGGGCTTGGCAAGGAATCTATGGAGCCTCACAACATTTCTTACATCGTACTGGGAGCAGGCCTCCTTTGGTTCGGATGGTTCGGATTCAACGGCGGAAGTGCGCTGGCGGCTAATGGCACAGCAGTTTCGGCATTCGTGGTAACACACATATCCGCCGCCGTAGCAACATGCACATGGGTTATGATTGACTGGTTCTTAAAAGGAAAGCCATCCGTAGTGGGAGCAGCCACTGGAGCTATTGCAGGACTGGCTACAATCACACCGGCTGCTGGCTTTGTAGGACCGATGCCAGCCATGCTCATAGGTTTCGCTGCCGGGGCCCTCTGCTATTCTGCGGTTTACGTTAAAAACAAAATGCAATTAGATGATTCTCTAGACGTTTTCGCAGTCCATGGAATGGGCGGAATAATTGGCCTGATTTCTGTCGCCCTGCTCGGTGGAATAGGATTCATGAGCCTAGCGGAGATCACCGACCTGAGCCGCGGAGACTTCTTAATACGTCAACTGGGTGCGATAGGAGCAATTGCAGCCTGGTCATTTGGCATAACAACAATAATTCTTCTCGCTTTGAAAAACACTGTAGGCCTTCGGGTAACGAGTGAGGAAGAAGAGATAGGCTTAGACCTTTCGGAACACGGAGAAACAGCCTAACTCAAAAATATCCAACTCAAAAATAGAAAAGGGGGCAGCAATATCGTTTTTTGCCTCCTTTTTTGGTTAGGTCTAACCTAAAGTCAATCGAGCGGAGGGTGTCATACCTGATTTGCAAACAACACAGTTTCAGAATTTTATCGGAGGACGCTGGGTTAGCTCTGAATCTGGTAATTCCTATCCTGTAAACAATCCAGCGTTCAAGAACGTAATTCTGGGAACAGCACAAAGATCTGACATAGTCGACGCAAAAAGAGCCATAGAGTCTGCACATCAGGCTCTTTCCAGATGGGCAGAAACCCCAGCACCTCAGCGAGGAACAATCATTTACAGGGCCTTTGAACTCCTTAGAGCCCGGAAATCCGAGTTTGCCAAAACCATTACCGAAGAGGAAGGAAAGAGCCTATCCGACGCACTGGGCGAAGTGAATAGATCAATGAATATCCTGGAATATGCTGCTGGTGAAGGACGTAGAATGTTTGGCCAAACTACACCTTCAGAATTGCCCAACACCCTAGCGTACACTACCCGCCGACCACTGGGAGTCGTGTCTATAATCACGCCTTGGAATTTTCCTTTGGCGATACCTTCATGGAAGATTGCGCCGGCTCTGATCTGTGGAAACACCGTAGTTTTCAAACCAGCAACATCTACGCCACTAAGTGGTATAAATCTGGTAAGCCTATTTGAAGAAGCTGGCCTACCCCCTGGGGTTTTAAATATCATCACAGGCCCTGGATCGGCGATCGGGGATACGCTTGTTACCCATCCAATGGTAAAGGGTGTTTCCTTCACTGGCTCCACGGATACGGGCTCGAGACTATATTCAATGGGCGCCAGACAACTTAAGAAGGTCCAATGCGAAATGGGCGGCAAAAATGCGGTCATTGTGCTCTCTGATGCCGACATAGAAAAAGCCCTCACTGCTGTCGTTGAAGGAGCATTCGGATCTACCGGGCAAAGGTGTACGGCGACTAGCAGGTTAATTATAGAGGATGCAATATACGACAACTTTATATCCGCCTTGATAGATATGACCAAGAAACTAAGGATAGGATATGGACTATTACCAGGCATTGATATTGGCCCAGCATCCAGCGAAGAACAACTAGAACAAATCCTTCGATACATCGAGTTGGGGAAAGTAGAGGGGGCCACATTGGCATATGGGGGTAATCGAATTACAGGGGCAGAATTTGACCAAGGGTTCTACGTTGAACCAACCATATTTACCGATGTGGAAGCAAACATGTCGATAGCTCAGGAAGAGATATTCGGTCCGGTTCTCACCTGCTTTAAAGTCAAGGATTTTGCCGAAGCCATTTCAATTTGCAATAACGTGCAATTCGGCCTATCGTCCTCAATTTATACTAGAGACTTGTCTAAGGCTTTTAGTTATGTTAATCAGGTAGAAGCTGGAATGCTACACATTAACGCTCCAACTCTTGGCGGCGAAGTTCATCTCCCATTCGGTGGGACTAAAGCGTCTGGTGTTGGAACACGAGAGCAAGGGACGGAAGCCATCAACTTCTTCAGTGAAATCACAACTGTATACGTAGATTACGCCGGTTAGAGCCATCTAGTAAAATCATGTGGGTTGTAACCATCACTATAGACGAAAACGAAGTTTTCAGGGCTAGTCAGATTCTATCCGATCTCAGGAACACCGCAGAAACTCTTTTTAATCCTCTCCTAACAATGGGTTTTTGGGACAAACAAGATGAAGGAAAACACCTCTGCCCTGCTCCAATGAACCCGGAAACTTGTTCGTTTCACCTATCATGCATACGAGAAGGACTTTCAGCCTATCGCCAAGTCATGATAGCGGAATACAACACCAGCCTGGAAGTAATTTTCACACATTGCACACTTCACCTATTTATGCGATGACCATACATGGCAGAGGTCAGTGGTTCGAGTCCACTATCTCCCACCACTGTTTTAGGCACGGAAAAGCCCCCTA
>CAJXDJ010000016.1 GCA_913052045.1 uncultured Dehalococcoidia bacterium | reverse complement strand
GTGTAGATCTCCTCTTCTGTTGTAGCGGAGAACCCACGTGCTACGATAGGTCTCGACGGATCTAAACCTTCTGTGATTATATCGATAACTATGCCGTAAACAGGTATATTTCCTGCCTTCACAAGGGATCCAAGGTGTGGTGGCTTATAAAGTTCGTAGCATTGAGCTTTGAAGGATTCAATATTTGCTTCAATTACCTCTGCAATGGGGCGGGTTAATTGGTTACTCATGGACTTAGTTTAGCTGTTGACGTGTCAGCTCGAAAGGGGTCAACAGTAGATTGGATTGACATTAAAGCCATGGTAGTCGTTTAGATCGATCTTTTTGGGATTTGTTATTTGAGAAAAGGGCATTATCTACCTGAGCCAGTAATATATCTTGAAATGTTCGTCGATCTGACCCCGTTAAAACAGCCTGCTCGTGTGCTTCTGACACAGCGACAGGATAACCTATGCCCTTGCGACATTGGTCGAGGATTAGTGTGTGTGTAAGGGAAAGTAAGTCCGGATTGTGAGCTATCCATTTCGGCACTTCTACTCGTCCAATTTCCCACCCATTGTTAACATAAAAAAAGAATATGCGGTGATTTCCATAATCCTCCATTATCACAGATGTTGAACTAAAAATCGCAGACCTTTGTCCTTCCTTCAGGAGGGTGCCGAAAATGTCCCGATCCAAGATATTGTTAACCAGATTACAGGGCGATGATATGGATTTACGGATCGAACAAAGGCCAGAGCACTTTTCGTCGGCTGATTGACATAAGTATAGGCGCAGCGTATTTACGACATCGGTAGAACGGGGCATGCTGATATAGGATGCTATCGCCAGGGCCTTTGTTTTAGATAGGCTTTCTAGCCTGTCCATCGCAGGTATAAAAGTTTGATCTATCACCCGCTTTTTGACGACCTGTTGAACGCCTGGGCCAGAAACTTGCCATAGTATCAGAGAACCGTCCATTAGTCCTAAAATAGGAGAGCTATCTTGGTCTTCTGTAAGTATATTACTTAAGGCCTCTATTTCACCAACAGTTCGGAGCATACTTAGTGTAGAGCCTTCAATGTATACTTCGTCAACGGCGTTGGTATCTCCTTTAAGGTAAAGCCCTTCTCCATGATAAACTTCAGGTTCGCTAAAGAACTTGGATTTTGTTCGAAGATTGTAGCGTATTACGCAGCCCCCGATGTTGATGAGCGCACAAGGTATAGGTAGGTGTCTATCTACGTCTATATGAGAGCCATCGGTAGAAGCGACTGAGAAGGCTTGTGGCACAGGATCTGGTTCATAGACCTGTCCAAGCCCTTCGGTTGCACCGGCCCAAAGAAAGGGACGATTGCCCACGGAACGGAGCTTCCCCACTATTTCTTCGCCTGTAGATCTTTCCATATGTTCCACACCCAGATGTATCCGTGCTACTCGGTCTTCGAATTCCTTTAGGTGTCCTTGTGTTATTTCTTCAATCTTTTTTATTGCTTTATTTAGGTCAAGGCTCATAGTTATCGTAATATCCTCTCGTCCCCAACTCGTTTGGTTATCCGGCGTTCATCCATATGTTCGAGTAGAGGTAAAATGTATTTGCGACTAGAATCGAAGAGAGTACGAGCGTCCGAAACGTTAATTTTGCCATGTTCTTTAATGTATTTTGTTACCCGTTCCTGCATTTGAGTATAAGCAGAGGCAGAGAAGATTATATCTGCACTGACCTTCACGACTTTGCCTTCATCTGTTAGTAAAGACAGCAAATCCTGATCTGGAGGATCATTGGTCGGTGGGTTAAAGGGTTTAGAATCGAGCATTCTGATATAGTCAGTCGCGATTTTGGATTGGACTGCATTCAGGTTTGGTTTATGGTTCGGCAACCTTACAAACCCAAGTTCCTCAACCAAGATGTTGTCGGCCATTAATTTCGTTACCACAAGGCTGAACAGAGAGCTTGGTAGTTTGAGACGGCTTCGGAGTTCTTCCTTAGATCCTCCCTTTCGAAGTGGGAATGCTTTATGATGTTCCGCCAGGAAAGTGTTACTGATCCTTTGGATTCCTATCCACTCATCCATTGAGTACATTACGAGGGCTGCCGATAAAGATGTGGCGCCCAACAAAATTAGCTTACCTCTCTCAGAAAGGGCCTTAGCAGTCTGCGTTATGTCGGGAATGGTTTTGTTAAGGTTTTGGGCTACGACCTTGACCGTAGCAGATCCAGATTGATTTAGGGCACCTAAGAGGACTTCTTCAGGTGAGTCATCTTGGGCTTTTTCTAGTGCTGTCAAAATCGATTTTACGAAAGGTTTGTGGCGCTTGGGATATGGATTAACTATTCTGCCGCCGCCCAGTGTTGTTGTTGTGTCTCTAACGACAAAAAAATCGCCTTTTATCAAACCAATGGGGTCTTCCAGATGAATCTGAGCCCAACCTTCTTCCCCAGGTAACAGTTGTTTTCTATCCAAAAGGCGTACCCGGGCGAAAGTTTCACCACCCAAGAGATGGAAAGTTACCCTGACGTTGTGTTTTAAGGCTCGTGGTGCCGATTTAATTAATTTGATTCGCGCGTCGACTAATTTCGTTTGTTTAAACCATCCAGGGTTAGTTATCATGTGGCCTCGATTCACATTATCGTTATCTATACCGGATAAGTTAACGGCTACTCTTCTACCTGGGTGAGCGGTTGTGACCTTTTGTTTGTGAATTTGAATTCCCCTAATTCTAGCTTTTTGATAGGAGGGGATTATCTCCACTTCCTGGCCGATTGTTAAGCTCCCATCTAGTAGAGTGCCAGTTACAACGGTTCCAAACCCAGTTTTTGAAAATATACGATCTATGGCGAGTCTAGGGCGACCTAAATCCTCTCGAGATTCTGTGTCCGATAGACTAGTGTCTATTAATTGTTTTAGCTGTTCCATACCATACCCAGATACTGCTGAAACTATCGCCGTCTGAGATCCATGAAAAACTGTCTCTTTAAGAGCATCTTCGATTTCGATTTGAACGATCTCCAAAAAATCCTCGTCTACTAAATCTGCTTTTGTGATAACTATTATGGTTCTCTTAACTTCTAGCAGATCTAGGATTGCCAGGTGCTCTCGAGTCTGAGGCATGATGCCTTCGTCAGCCGAGATCACTAACAAAGCAAGATCGATGCTCCCGATACCTGTAAGCATGGTACGGACAAAACGTTCGTGCCCTGGTACATCTACAATACTGACTTCCCTACCGGAGGGTAAGGTGAGCCAGGCAAATCCCAACTCGATGGTTAGGCCGCGCTCCTTTTCTTGAGGCAGACGATCCGGATCTATACCGGTTAGTTTGTGGATGAGAGTTGATTTTCCATGGTCCACGTGACCGGCGGTTCCAATTACGTACATTACTTGCCTCGATAATCTGTTGGAATAAGAATATCAAGGCTGCGGTAGTAGGGCAATTTATATGAAACCGGAGGAGCTATCTAGTTGACCACGCCCATTAACCAATATCGGTTAATGGGCGTGGTTATCAAACGTTAAAGAGATAGTTGATGATATCCCCGTCTTTCACGGGATACGATTTGCCTTCAGAACGCACGAGTCCTTGTTTCTTTGCCGCTGTTATGGAACCGTGATTCATAAAATCGTCATAACCGATCACTTCCGCTCTTATGAACCCTCGTTCGATATCTGAGTGGATCTTTCTTGCCGCGGAGACAGCGCTCAGATTATTCTTTATTAGCCAGGCTCTAACTTCATCACTGCCAACTGTCAAGAATGTGCACATGTCCATTATGTCCAAGGTGGCCTTGGTGAGTTGATGGAGACATGAATATCCAAGTCCTAGGGATTCTCTGAACTCTTGTTGTTCCGTTTGGGACATTTGCATTAAATCGGCTTCTAACTTTGCGTTGAAAACTACACAACTTTGTCCTGTAAGTTCCTGAACGTGTTTTTTCGTCAAATCGATTTCAATGTTGTCTTCGAGCTGACCATCGTCAACGTTGACGACGGTGATTATGGGTTTTGCTGCAAGGAGATTGTAGTTGCTTGTGAATCTGGTTTCCTCGCTGTTGAGAGATTTCACCATGTATGGGGCTTCGTTCTCCAGTCCTTTCTTAAGTTTCTCAAGGAAAACTTGTTCTTTCATGATTTTCTCTCGTTCGGCACCTTTCGAACTCTTAAGTAATTCTTTGACTTTATCTGACCGTTTTTCCAAGATCAACAAATCGAATAAAATGAGTTCGGCACGAATAATTTCAATATCACGGTTTGGGTTCACGACACCTTCTGGATGAGGGATACTGGGATCTTCGAAGGCTCGTATAACCTGAACGAAAGCATCAGCAAGTTGCAATCGATTTAAGTGTTGACTACTAATCGCTAATTGGTCGCTCGCTATCGGGTCTGATATTGGGATATCGAAGTAAGTTATTTCTGCTGGAACGATCTTTTTAGGATGATAGATTTTGGCCAGTTCATCCAATCGTGGATCTTCTACCTTGGCCACACCTATTTCTGCCTTACCCCTATCCAATCCTGTCTTTTTTAGAGTTTGATTTATCCCAGTTAAACATTTAAATATGGTAGTTTTTCCACTCGAACTCAGTCCAACTAATCCTATTTGCATTTCATATCACAGGATACACGTAAGTATAACTTCTTTCTATCCACCTAGATTCACACTTTGAAAAAAGTTAGTGGCCCGCAAAGTAAATAAAGGTTACTATTTGGGGACCAAACCAGGGAGGATATGCTGTGTCCAGTGTCTTGATATATGGAGACCCCTTTCTGGCAGAAGAAGCTTTAGCGAAGCTTGTAAAGAAGAGAGGATTTGAGGATTTGCTGGAATCTAATTGTCATAGATTCTCTTATCCAAACTTGACTTTAGAACAGCTGAAGTTAACTTGTGATGCTATGCCATTTTTATCTCCAATCAGGCTTGTAATAGTCAGAGATCTCTTGAGCAGTTTTGATTCCCGGTCTAAACATGGAGATTTGAGCAATGGCACTAGGTCCTCTTGGAAAGGCTTGAGTGATTACTTGAGTGTCATGCCGGAATCAACAGAACTAATATTTCTTGATGGATCTTTACGATCTGGCAATTGGATGTTGAGAGAACTTCGAGGGAAAACCAAGATAGAAAGCTTTGCTGCACCTAGTAGAGGAGAATTGGCTCTATGGATACGGCAAAGAGTTAGTGATCGTGGATCCAAGATATCTCCATCCGCATTGAGGCTTTTGATACATCATGTTGGCATGAACTTGAGGGTCTTAGATACTGAAATTGAGAAATTGACCTTGTATGCGGGAGAAGATCAAATTGATGAATCTAGCGTTGCAGGGTTAGTTTCGGACGTCAGAGAAGCGAGCATTTTTAGCGCGGTAGACGCAGTTATTGAAAGTAAGGGTGATTTAGCACTACGACTCATACAAAAGATAAGATCAGGTGGTGCTGGGGCCACATATATTTTGAATATGCTTGGGCGTCAGTTGCGGCTTGTAACCTTAGTGAAAGAATTACAGGAAGCACAAATACCCTACTCTGATATAGGAGGACGACTTCAAATAAAATCGGATTTTGTCGTAAAAAAAACGGTTAGTCAAACCAAATCGGTATCTTGGGAAAGGATAGCTTTTTTATATGGCCAAATTATTACAGCAGATCAGCGTATTAAGAGAGGCATATTGGACGAAGATTTGGCGTTAGAGCTTTTTGTGACTGAAGCGGTTTCATTCGATCAAGTATTTTAACGAGGTAGAGAAAGATTCTACAGAACATTGAAGTTTTGGGCCATTTTTTGCTTGATAACCCATAAAGGCTGTGCTATATTCCGGCGTGTCCCCTAGAGGGGATTTTCTATGCTTGAGGACTATTTCCGACAGTACGGCTTAATCGCGATATTTGCGCTCGTCGCAATGATAGTACCCAGCAGTATGTTGGTGGTTTCCCTGTTGTTTTCTCGAATCAGAATACGTCCTGTTAAACCTAATCCAATAAAGTCTGATATATACGAATGTGGGATGGAGACTATTGGTGGTCGCTGGGGACAATTCAACTTTCGTTACTACATGTATGCTCTGCTTTTTGTGATATTTGATGTAGCGGTAGTCTTTTTATACCCGTGGGCTGTGCAATTGGGTAAATTGGGGTTATTTGCCCTACTTCAGATGACTGCTTTTTTAATAATTTTGGGCTTTGGTTGGGTTTATGCATGGGGAAAAAAGGATCTCGAATGGAGGTAGCTAAATATGACTTCAAACATACCTGAAGAGGCACATATTCCAAGTATTGATATGGATGTACGAGAAGGGAATGAAGTAAATGCCCTGAGGCTTTCCCATAGCAAACATCCATTCGCTGATCCCATTATAGAGGTGCCGGACAATCTACAAAGGAACTTGATGGTAACGTCAGTGGATGCTTTGCTGAATTGGAGCAGAAAATCGGCTCTGTGGCCGGTGGCGTTTGGTCTTGCTTGTTGTGCTTTTGAAATGATGGCATCGGCAATGTCGCGCTTTGATATTTCCAGATTTGGCATGGAGGCTTTCCGTGCTAGCCCTAGACAAGCCGATTTGATGATAGTCGCCGGTACAGTTACATGGAAAATGGCTGTTCCTATCCAACGAATTTACCACCAAATGGGGGAACCTAAGTGGGTTATATCTATGGGCGTGTGTGCTACTAGTGGAGGACCTTATTATTCAAGCTACAGTGTTGTGCCTGGTGTTAACCATATAATTCCGGTAGACGTTTACGTTCCTGGATGTCCACCACGCCCTGATGCTCTTCTCTACGGCATTATGCAGCTGCATGAAAAAATAAAGAAATATAGCCTTTCTGGTCCTACTGCAGGGGCATAATGACGAGATCGATTACTGGCAAGGAATTGCACGACTATTTAGTCCAGGGATTTGGAGCGTATTTGTTAGATTATGAAGAACAATCGATCGTTATAGACCCGCAGGGAATTCAGAGAGTATGTGAGTATCTTAGGAGTAGTTCCGAGCTGGAGTTTAGTTTTCTGAATTCCATCACAGCTGTAGATTACGTTGAATATTTCGAGGTCGTTTATCATATTACATCTTTCTCATATAACACGAAAGCGGTATTGAAGGTGCGGGTTTATGGTAGGGATGAACCTACCCTGCCTTCTGTTTGTAGTGTATGGCCAGGGGCGAATTTTCAAGAGAGGGAAATATTTGATTTGATGGGGTTGAGTTTCAAAGGACATCCGAATCTCAAGAGAATTATGCTTTGGGAGGGATTTCCGGGGCATCCGCTTAGGCGTGATTTTGAAGATGTGGTTAAGTATTAGTTATGGCTTTTAAAACTGAGCCCATGACAATAAACATTGGTCCTCAACACCCCAGTACACACGGTGTATTTAGGTTGCGAGTTACTTTTGATGGTGAGGTAATTGTTGATGTTGAGCCGATCTTCGGCTATCTGCACCGAGGGTCTGAAAAGCTTGCAGAAGAAAGGAACTACGTACAGATTCTAACGCTAACGGATAGGTTAGATTACACAGCTTCCATGACGAATAACCAAGCCTATTGTCTAGCTGTAGAAAAATTGTTGGGTGTTTCCGTACCAGAAAGAGGTAAATATTTAAGGGTTATGACTGCAGAATTGCAACGGGTTGCCAGTCATTTGATAGCAGTTGGGTTTTTCTTGCAAGATCTTGGAGCGTTGGCTACTCCTCTTATGTATGCTTTTCGGGTACGGGAATCTATTTTAGATTTATTTGAAATGCTGTGTGGTGCTCGTATTACAGTTAGTTATATGAGGCCAGGAGGAGTGTTTGCTGAGCCCCCGGAAGATTTTTGGCCAGCGTTGAGGCGTTTCATGGAGGAAGCACCTGGGCTTATTGAAGAATTAGAAAATTTGATCATGGAAAACGAGATCGTAGTTGTTCGCACAAAGGGTACTGGTATCCTTGGAATAGAATCAGCTATAGCCAATTCAGTGTCTGGGCCGGTTCTCCGTGGTTCTGGATTTGCATGGGATTGGAGGAAAGCAGACCCGTACGATATCTACGATCAGGTAGACTTTGACGTTCCAGTTGGGAATAACGGAGATAACTATGATCGTTTCCAGGTGAGGATTGAAGAAATTAAACAGAGCTTGAAGATCGTTTCGCAATGTATAAGGCAAATACCTGATGGTTTGATCAGGGCTGAGCTTCCTTTGGTTTTAAGGCCTCCTGCGTGGCAAGAGAGCTACGGTAGAGTTGAATCCCCAAAAGGAGAACTAGGGTTTTATTTGGTCAGCGATGGTAGCGTTGCGCCTTACAGGTGTAAGATAAGATCTCCTTCTTTAATCAACCTACACGTTTTGAAGGAATTGCTAGTGGGTTGGAAACTAGCTGACATGATTGTAACTTTAGGCAGCATCGACATTAATTTGGGCGAGGTAGACAGGTAGTGGAATCCTTTCTTGAAAATAATGGCATGTACCGAGGTATTTATTGTTATTTTGCTGGTAACGAAGGAAATGGTTTGTGGTGTAAAGGATTGGATGGAATTCTTCCATTGGGATGGGAATGGCTTGGCTATTTTATAGCCGGATTCACAATCATGTTAATACTCGTCAATGGTGCGCTCCTAGGGGCTGCTATATTTGTATGGGGCGAGAGGCGCATCTTAGCCCGGATCCACAAGAGGAGGGGACCCAACAGATGGGGGCCTTTCGGACTTCTTCAGCCTATAGCGGATCTTCTGAAGCTTTTAATTAAGGAAGATCTAGTTCCAACTGTTGCCGATCGTTTGGTGTTCACTCTGGTTCCAGTTGTCATGTTGATGTCACTACTTTTAAGCCTTGCAGTCATACCATTTGCTTACAATACGTATCTCGCCGATTTGAACGTTGCTATCCTGTACTTCGTTGCAGTAGGGTCTCTCAGCACTATTGCTATATTCATGGCTGGATGGTCGTCGGGAAACAAATATGCAATGTTTGGTGCGATGCGTAGCGTGGCAATGCTTATAAGTTATGAAGTACCCCTGGTCATGTCGCTAGTAGGAGTAGTCTTGATTGCCGGATCCATGTCCATGGTCGATGTGGTTGAAGCTCAGCATGTACCGTTTATTTTGGTGCAACCCTTGGGTGCCTTGATCTTTCTCCTTGGGATCTCCGCTGAACTTAATAGGACTCCTTTTGACATTATGGAAGCGGAATCTGAGATTATCGCTGGATATCATACGGAGTATAGCGGTATTAAGTTTGCTCTTATTCAGGCCGCTGAAATGGCGGGTGTTTTGGCAGCGTCTGCGGTCATTGCAACTCTTTTTCTGGGAGGTTGGTCAGGTCCGGTCTTTTCCAGCCAACTGGGAGCTGTATGGTTTTTATTGAAATTGACCTTTGTTGCCTTCGTGTTCGTATGGATTAGAGGCACGTTTCCCAGGCTAAGAATCGATCAAATAATGGCGTTTGCGTGGAAGTTTTTATTGCCGTTGGCCTTTATCAATCTCATGAGTACGGCGATTGAGGTGTATTTCTTTGGTTTCTATAACGCTCCTGCCAATGAGTTGGGGGTCATTACGGGGGATGAACTGTGGGTGATGGCAGCGATAAATTCTGGTATAGCGGTGGTTGCTATAACCTTGTTTGGAAGGGCAACGAGGGACAAGATGAGGCCTAACCCAGTAAAGCTACATAAGCTGGAACCGGCCGGTACCGTTCTTGGGGTGAACTGATGTACGGTAAAGGATTAATCAAAGGTCTTTTTGTAACGTTGAAAAATTTAGTTCGGCCCCCCTTTACCGTTCAATATCCTGAAGAAAGACTAAAGCAACATCCAAGATTCCGAGGAGAGGAATTTGTATGGTATGAGGAGAGATGCACTGGTTGCGCATCTTGCGCTAAATACTGTCCGTTGGGAATTATTCGTATAGTAACTGAACCCAGTGGTACTTCTATTGCGCAGGGAGGTAAATACAATATTGAGACATTCGATATTGACATAGGCCGATGTATGTTTTGCGGTTTATGTGTAGAAGCGTGTCCTTATGACGCGTTGTTTATGGGCAGTGGATTTGAACGGGGTAAGTACCGGAGAAAAGATTTGTTGATTACTGTCGATGAACTTAGGACTGCAGCGAAAAAACCTAGCACCTGGTTTCGACCTCAATTGGAACGTATTGGCTATGACCCGCATGCAGGTGTTCCAATTTCCTGGAAAGATGTAGGGAGGGAAAAGTGGGAATGGACAAAGAAGGATAAAGCTGGATCAAGGTTTTATGAAGCAGACCCTGGTCAACAGAACAAAGCTGTTAAAAACTCTGGAGAAGAGCTTCTCTAGATGCTTTTTCAAGACATTATTTTTTGGTGCTTGGCCTCATTAGCAGTTGCAGCAGCGCTTGGTGTAGTGTTAATGCAGAACATATTTCGGTCGGCACTCCTTTTGATTGTGGTTTTTCTTACGCTTGCTGCTCAGTTCGTTTTTCTTGCTGCAGAGTTTGTAGGTGTGGTCCAGCTTTTAATTTATGCTGGAGCTATAAGCATACTTATCATTTTCGCTATAATGTTGACCAGAGATGTGCAACAGGGGAATCTGCCAAATAGAATGCAAGTTCCGGCCGTACTGATATCTTCGCTGTTGTTAGTAGCCTTTGTTTTCGTGTTTATAGATACCGATTGGAGACTGATCCAAGACTTTCCACACCGCGAGGAAATACTTGATCAAGCTTTTGTTAACACTACCCCGCGCCTA
>CAJXDJ010000015.1 GCA_913052045.1 uncultured Dehalococcoidia bacterium | reverse complement strand
TCTCGATCCAAGATTTCAATCGATTTATCAGGCCATATGCTACCAAAACTCCCAATGACCGATGGTATAATTGCCTCTTCAAAGAACTTAGCAGACTTTTCCAATGCATCTACATCAAAATTTACTCCCTCCTCGAAAAACCAATGAGCGTTTTCTGATATAAACCCAAGCCTGCCCTTTATCCTCTTCATAGAAGTGTCAGAAAAATCGGCAACATAAAAATATTCTTCGGCCCCAATCTCATATTCAGTCTTGTTATAACGAGCCCCGGATAATTCACCGTGCTGTCTTTTTAAACTTAGCGTCAGTGCGATGAGATCAGCCTTTGGCAGCTTCGGAACACCCGCAATGAGCCCAACTGTTAGCATATCGTGTACGTTGGCATCCGTTTGGCTCACAGTTGGGCTCATTGCGGGTGGGAATATCGATGTCGGCGTAATTCTAACTGCCCCTGTGTCACGAGTGACAGACTCTATCGTATCCATTTCGACAACTGTCGTTGGTATGATGATTGGAACAGTAAGCATAGGGGTTGGCCAAACTGTCGAAGTAGTACGTGGCGTTTCAACATGAGGTTCAGAATGGGATTTTGCTTCCACAGTCAAAGTAGGAGTGATCGCCTCGTGGGCCAAAGTAGGACTATGATTAATCTTCGTACTAAGACTGACTATCATGTCAGGATTGGATTCTATTTGTTGATCGCGACATCCAACAAATAGATTGATCGAAGCAATAATCAATACTGCAACTACAAAATTGCAGTAAGATCGCTTCATAAAAGGATTTCCCATAGCAATTTAATTTTAACAAACAAAAAGTCTTTATTGTTGCAAAAACCAAGTTGCAGTTTATAAATTAACATCTTGTATCGTAGCCACAACAGAGTACAATATGAATTAAGAAACGGAAACTTTTGAGGATATGCCAAAAGAATTAACTCGAAACACACCAGCCCATAAATCCAGGCGCGCCTTCTTATCAAAGTTCGGTGTAGCGTTCGCATTCGTAGCAGGTGTCTTAGCTTTTGGAACTAACCGTTGGGGCAGGGACAATAGAAAGGTCAATCCTTCTTCAAAACTTCCAAAAGACTCCATATTCAGACCTCGGGAAATATCGAACACACAGAAATTTTAACCCCATCTAGCCAATAATCCCGACCAAATACCATCACCGCCGCCGAAATTGTTTATCCAACTCTGTTGAACTAATGCGCAGCGTTGTTGGTCGACCATGAGGACAAACATGAGGATTATTAGTATCCCCTAGGAGCTTGACCATCTCTGTCATCTCCTCCAAACTCAGCGTGTGGCCTGCGCGAACAGAACCATGACAAGCTATTGAAGCCGCTATCAGTTCTCGTTTGTCCTTGATAGGACTACCTCGGTTTAATGATTCTATTATATCCAAGAATCCTCTAGTCGGATCGGAATCTCCAAAAACAGATGGTATTGCCCGAATCAAATAGGCAGATTCCCCAAAAAAATCCAGTTCAAATCCCTGATTCCGCATCTCACTGATAACATCCTCTTCTAATCCTAAATGTTCCGGTGGAAACTCGACTATCACAGGTTCCAAGAGGGTCTGAGATGAACCACGATTTAACTCCATTTCTCCTCTGAGTTTTTCATATAATACACATTCATGGGCAGCGTGTTGGTCAATCAAAAAGATTCCATCAGTTCCTTCACCAATTATAAATTTCTTGCTGGCCTGTCCAATTATGCGTATATTAGAAGCCTTCTCATAAACGGTTCTAAGTGGCTCTTGTTTCTGAGGCACGTCTTTGATGACGGTAATTCTGTCTCCCAATGGGGCTTGGAAACCCATCGTATCTACGGTAGACCTGGAAGAATAACCCGAAGTAGTATCTATACGGAATTTTGGCACTGGTGAATCTTCAATCAATACCTCTCGAACCGCTCTCTGTAAAACCGAGAAAACTATATTCTCTAACCTGAATTTTACTTCTCTCTTCGTTGGATGAACATTGACATCCAATTCTTCAGTAGGAACGGACAAATCTAAAATTGTTATCGGATAACGACCTTGTGGCAAAAGGCCGCGATAGGCGTCATCTAAAGCAACCGAAAGTAACCGGCTCCTAATCCATCTACGGTTAACCAAAAAGGTAACTTGGGATCTATTAGACCGATTAACCTGTGGAGGACTGATATATCCATTCACCTTGTGCCTGCCTGAATCGTCAGCATATTGTACTTTTAGCATATTGCTGGCGATGTCAACTTTATATATGGAAGCTATAGTTTCTTGCAGATTGCCTGTCCCCAGCGACCTAAATATCTCTTTGTCATCTACCCGCAAAATTATTGCAACGAAAGGGAAAGACAGAGCGATACGACTAACAGCATGTGCAATATTATTAATCTCGCTTCTAAATGATCTGAGAAATTTCCTTCGAGCTGGAACGTTCTGAAAGAGATCACAAATCTCTACAGTTGTACCCACAGAACATCCTTTCATACTGTATCGGACTGGTCCGCCCCATTCCAATACTATTTGGCTCCCAATATCTGATGTAATTCCACGTGTGGTCAATTTAACTCTAGAAACGACTGCTATACTCGATAAAGCCTCCCCTCTGAACCCTAGAGTCTGTAGCGAATCTAAATCTTCAATACGAGAAAGCTTACTAGTCGCGTGTCTCTCAAAGACTAGACCTAACTCGTCGCATGCTATACCAATCCCATTATCGGTGACCCGTATTAAGTCTATACCGCCTCTTTTCACTTCCACAACAATGCTAGTAGCTTCAGCATCCAGAGCGTTTTCCAACAATTCCTTGACTACAGATCCCGGGCGCTCTATTACTTCTCCCGCTGCTATCTTGTTGGCAAGTTGGGCTGATAGGCGTTTAATGGGCACATACCTATGTTACTCTTTATCCCCACTAAGAACCACAATACTTGTCGTTACGAAGCTCGCGGGAATATTTCGCTTAATGAAAGTCAATTGGACCAAGAACTGAACCCCTGGGTCCTTATTTATACCCAGAAACGGTTTCCTAAGACCCGGTAATTGCCGCATTGTAAACAGCCGTCGATACCATCGGTGAAACAGATAAATCCAGCGGATCAGGCAATATCTCATCTGAAGACGGCTGTTTCACCGAATCAGCCAACGCGTAGGCTGCCGCTAGTTTCATATCTTCCGAAATTCTCGAAGCGCCTGCATCCAAAGCTCCTCTGAATATTCCTGGAAATACCAGCGAGTTGTTAATTTGGTTTGGCAAATCACTCCTACCGGTTCCAACAATGGCAGCTCCTCCTTCAAAGGCTTCTTCTGGCATTATTTCCGGAACAGGGTTAGCCATTGCAAGTACTATCGGATCCGAAGCCATATCCCTTATGTTTTCAGGATTCAACAAACCACCCCGGCTCAGGCCTATAAATACATCGGCTCCTTTCATTGCTTCGAAAAGACTGCCGTTCTTGTTGGTCATATTAGTAAATGCCAAAGTTGATTCTTTCTCCGAATTCAAATCTGTTCGCTGAGAGGAAACAATGCCTTTACTATCACATAAAATGACATCCTTCACAGGAGTAGAAAGATCACTCCGAAAATCGACGCATTTCAACAGACGGGCCACAGCGATGCCAGAAGCTCCGGCGCCCGAAATTACTACACGCAAGTCCTCCATTTTTCGGCCGATTACCTTTGCAGCATTAATCAACCCTGCGAGAGTTGCAATTGCTGTACCATGTTGATCGTCGTGGAAAACCGGTATTCCTATATTCTGAAGACGTCGTTCAATTTCAAAACATCGTGGGGCTGCTATATCCTCTAAATTAATCCCTCCAAAAACTGGGGCAATTCTCTTTACAGTTTCAACCAATTCATCTGTATCTTGGGTGTCCAAGCAAATCGGCCAAGCGTCAATATCTGCGTACATTTTAAACAGGAGAGCCTTGCCCTCCATGACCGGGATTGCAGCTAATGCACCAATATTCCCCAGCCCCAAAACAGCCGACCCATCTGTGACCACAGCAACGGAATTACCCTTGATGGTTAGTTTGCGAGCTCTAGAAGGGTCTAAGGCTATGGAGCGACATGGTTCTGCTACACCGGGAGTATAAACTAACGAAAGACTGGCTCGATCGGTAATCTCAAACTTAGAACTAACCTCTATTTTACCTTGTAGTTTTTCGTGTAGCTCAATAGATTCTTGAAAGTAGTCATGGACAACCATCTAACGTCCTCCAACGATCCATCTGGACATCATAACCAAACTCCATGGGAAAATATCTAACCCACGTAAGCATAGCCGATTGTGCTCCTTTTGCAGCCGTGTTGCAACCTCAGAAAGTACCAATTGGGGGCCAATATTATGTATGTAAGGCCTTTTCTATAGCCTTAATACTGCCTACCACCCACGTCTCCCCTATATGAACTACAGGCCGGCGAATCAACCTGGGCTCCGTCGCCATCAAACGAATCAACTCTTTCGCATCCAAGCTTTCTCCCTCCAAACCCATAGCCTTAAAAGCAGGGCTTCGCCATGAGAATAATTCAGATAGTGGAATTTTCTCAGTAAGTTCCATAATTTCTGTTTCGGAAAACGGATCCTTGAATATATCTCTTTCCTCGAAACTAACTCCTTCACGCAAGAGTAACTCTCTTACCTTACGACAAGAACTTCAACGAGACCACCAATAAAGTATTACATCGATATCCATGGTAATGTATTCCTCCAAAACGTCGAATCATGATTGGTTCCGAACTTTCTCCTGTAACTCATAAAGTTTGTTTATAGCTTGCAGGGGCGTCATATCAGTTATGTCCAGCCTTGAAATCTCGTCAAGAAGATTTTCTCCCACAGAAAAAAGAGGAATCTGCCTTTTGACATCGTTAAAGACGGCGTTTTTCTTATTGCCATTGGACAAGTCACTATGTTGCTCTAAAACATCCAAAATTTCCCAAGCCCTCTGTATCACTGATTTAGGCATACCCGCCAACCTAGCCACATGAACGCCATAGGACTTATCCGATTTACCAGAGGCAATCCTATGAAGGAAAACCAAGTTTCCATTTTCTTCAGATACGGCAACCGAGAAGTTTTTCACTCTTGGCAGAGTTTTGGATAAATCTGTCAACTCATGGTAGTGAGTGGCAAAAAGGGTCCTGCAACCCAATTTGGGGTCATTGTGTATATGCTCTGCTACAGCCCGCGCTATGGACATTCCATCATAGGTGCTCGTACCACGACCAATTTCATCTAGAATTACCAAAGAGCGGTTTGTAGCCTGGTTTATTATAGATGCTGTTTCAAGCATCTCTACCATGAATGTAGATTGACCGGTAGATAAGTCATCTTGGAGGCCTACTCTAGTGAAAATCCTATCAACCAGACCAATCGTAGCCTTATCTGCAGGAACAAAACTACCTATTTGAGCCATGAGGGTTATGATCGCTGCTTGACGAATAAAAGTCGACTTCCCTGACATATTTGGACCAGTTATCATAAGAATCTGAGCATCATCACAGGAAAGAAATAGGTCATTTGCGACGAATTCTCCAGGAGGTAATATCTTCTCTATCATGGGATGACGGCCTGATCGTATATCAATCGGACCATTGGGTAGTAGAAGTGGTTTTACATATCCGTTTCTGTGAGCTACTTCAGCCAGGTTAGTTAAAATATCAATACCGGCCAACTTATCAGCCAAATTATATAATCCCTTGGATTCGGCTCCTATTTGAGAACAAACTTGTGCAAAGAGGCTGCGTTCTAAAGTAGTGATGCGATCCTTGGCACTAAGAATCAATATCTCATATTCCTTGAGTTGGGGGGTTACAAATCTTTCGCCGTTTACCAAGGTCTGACGGCGTTCATAGTAATCAGGCACGTCAGCTAAATTCGATTTGCTAATTTCTAGATAGTATCCAAAAACCCTATTATATCCCACACGAAGATTCTTGATGCCCGTTATATCTCGTTCATTCTTTTCTAAACTTGCAATAAATTCCCGGGCAGATTTCGATGCACTACGTAATTCGTCTAATTCATCGGAAAAACCATGGCGTATGACATCACCATCTCCTGGATTTGTACCTGTCTGTGGAGAAATGCTTATATCAATAAGTCTACGTAAATCCTCAAAACACTGTATTCCATTTGAAAGCCCGATCTTCCTATCTTTTAACAATAATTCCAATAAAACTGCTACCGTTTCTAGACTAGATTTAAGACCCAAAAGATCTCTCGGGGAAGCTCTGTTTATCAGAATTCGAGCAACAATTCTTTCTATATCAGCTATTTTATTTAACTCGACACATAATTTTTCTCGTATAAACATTTCTTCGTAGAAAAAGGCTACCCCCTCTAAGCGTCTTTCCAAATTCGTGATATCTAAAAGAGGCTGCCCAATCCACTGGCGAAAGAGCCGAGTACCCATAGGCGTTCGAGTATTATCCAAAACGCTTAACAGCGAACTTTTGCTTGAACCCCAGCGACCACCAGAAAAGAGTTCAAGATTCCTAACCGTCTGTGGATCCAAAACCATGAAGGAAGACGTGGAATACGTCGTTAGTTTTGAGATCTGGGCAAGGACAGATTTTTGAGTCTCCGCGAGATAATATAGTATAGCCCCGGCGGCGGAAATGGCCAACGATTTATCCTCACATCCAAAGCTTTCCAAAGACGTAACCTTGAAATGTTTTAACAATTTGCTCTTGGCAATGAGATGCCCGAAGCTCTCTGCAGGCAGAGACGTAGTAACATACCCATCGAAAATATCATGGTAAGACATATTGTCTGGGACCAGCACCTCAGCGGGATTCAATCTATTCAACTCTGCCAACAGTTCACCCCGAACAATCTCACTAGCATAGAAATGCCCTGTGCTGATATCTACATAAGAGAGTCCGATCCTTTCATCCTCCAAAATTAACGCGACTAGATAATTATTTAGTCCCTTATTCAATATATTTGGCTCTAAAACTGTTCCAGGTGTTACCACACGCACCACATCTCTATCTACTAATCCTTTGCCCATTGATGGTTCACTCAACTGTTCACAAATGGCTACTTTGTAACCCTTCTTGACAAGCTGTGCGAGATAGGAATCAACAGCGTGACAGGGAACACCAGCCATCGGAATTTTTGGCCCCTTACCCATACTGCGAGATGTCAACACAATATCTAGTTCACGGGATGTTATCGAGGCATCTTTATCAAATGTTTCGTAAAAATCGCCCATGCGAAAAAAAAGGATGGAGTCAGGATATCCCTCTTTGATCCTAAGATACTGTATGCGTATGGGAGTCAACAACATAAACCTTAATCACTAGACTTGCATACATTCTAATGGAAACATCAATAACTGGAAACGGCCCGTATGTTAGCGGCCTCGAATCAGATTCTAGAGGATTCTTTCGTCCGTTTTATACTATCGTTTCCGAGAGTTTCATATCACTTTCTCTACGTTTGCAGGCATTGTGACTAGCTTAGGGACTCTAGCCATTACGTAAGGATCTGGATTTTCATTTAATTCCGTCATTAATTGACCAAAAAGGCTGGTAGAGGATATCACTCCTTTATGTTGCGATTCACTTAGAAAGGCTATGCCGGTTAGTATACTTCCATGGGACAAAACCCTAATGGTGTCTCCTTCCTGCACATCTAGTGATCGAGCATCTGCTGGATGGATTTCAATAAGCTCATCCCGCTTTATATGATTATTGATTCCATACTCAACTGTCATTTCTCTTTCGGACTGAAGTAACACTCGGCCCGGCAAAAAAATGAACGGCGATTCAGCTGAACTCAACTCGTAGTATCTAGTAAAGTCTAAAGCGCTGATCCTAGCCTTCGGCTCAGAAAATCCATCTTGAAATAAAATGTTCACGCCTCGGGACTTAGCGTCATAACAAGGCCACTGAATTCCCTTATATTCTTTACCGGAATACAAAACTTGTGTTGGAGCAGGATTAGATGGATCTGGCCTAAAAACACGCCTGGCCTCAGATTCCAACCTTTCTAATGATATCCCTCCATATATCGGAACTACCTTAGATATCTCATCCATAACATCATGAGCTGAAAGGAATTCGAATCCTTTATAACCCATACTTTTCGCCAGTTCACATATAACCCAAAGCTCCGACTTAGCTGAACTATTCTTGGGATAAATCACTGGTTTAATGAGCTGTATCCTGCGCTCCAAATTAGTAAAGCTACCCGATTTTTCGGCGAATGTTGCCCTTGGTAATACAACGTCCGCTTTGTTACTAGATTCTCTAAGAAATGTATCTTGAACCACAAGAAACTCCAAATTATCCATTGACGATAGAAGCAGCCCCACATCCTCTTCGATAGAATTTAGACCAGCCCCAACAACAAACATGGCCTTAACTTTACCTTCTCGCTCAGCAGCCTTAATATCGGAAACCGAGAGCCCAACATCTTCTGGGCATTTGTCATCCCAAATTTCTTCGATTATCTTTCTCCCCTCAGAATCCCCTACTGGGATATATCCCGGCAACAGGTGTGGCACACAACCCATATCCCAAGCACCCTGTTCGTTAGCCCCTCTCCGCAGAGGATAGAGTCCGTTGGATCGACCTCCTAAATTGCCTGTGATCAGGCTAAGGTTTGCTAAACTCCGTACACAATCTGATTGGAGGCTAGAATCTATGTTATCAAGCCCATAAACTATCGAAGAGGGCTTACAGGACGCGAAGGCAATGGCCGCTTTTTCTATCTGGCTTACCTCCACACCTGATTTGGACGCCACATAATTTATATCGACCAGTTCTAAGGAGGTCTTTAATTCGGGCATACCTGTGCAATTCTTATCGATCCATTCAATGTCAGCCAAATCCCTATCTAAAATGACCTTCAAAATCGCTCCTAGTAATAATAATTCACTGCCAGGCTTAATCTTTAACCAAAGATTAGAATGTCGAGTGATCTCGGTTTCTCTTGGATCGATTACTATAAGTTTCCCACCATTTTTGATAGCTCGCTTGATAGGAAGGGCTGCTACGTTATGTTGCTCCGTAACATTTGCTGCAAAAACGAGCACACATCCGGACTTTTCTAGTTCCCAAAGGGAATTAGTGCCTGATCTAATCCCAAGAATTCCAGACAAAGGTTCAACAAGATTCGGTGATGTATTGGAGATTTGATCCACATTGTTCGTTCCCATAACCAATCGGCAGAATTTTTGAGCTAAATACTGCTCTTCGTTGGTACTATCTGGAGCTGTGAGCATGGCGAATGATCCATCTTGATAGGAAGAAAGTCGTTGAGATGTAAACTCTATTGCATCGTCCCACGAAACCTCCTCTAAAACACCATTTCGACGTATTAAGGGCTTTCGTATTCTCTCTTTGTGATTTACAAAATCGAGCCCAAATTTCCCTTTAAAACAAGCCTGTCCACGATTTGCGGGAGAATTAAGCTCTGGTACAGTTCTGATGACCTTCTCAAAACGACCAACTTCTAAATTTAATTGACATCCCACTGGGCAAAGTGGGCACACAGTCCGTCCTATCCTTTCCGGCTTCTCCCATTTGTGGGAACTTTCAACCAGGGCTCCTACTGGGCATACATCCAAACAAGCACCACAAAATTCGCAACCCGATTCAAGTAAAGAACTTCCTATCGATGTTCCAACCAGCGTTTGACCTCCCCTTTCGATAAGGGTGATAGCGTTGTCACCTCTCACTTCTTCGCATACCCTTGTACACCGAGCACACACAATACACAAATTGTAATCTCGATCATAAAAAGGGTCTCCTGTCTCCACAGGAAGATCTCTATATTTATATTCCAAGGGAGACTCTAAATCCATCCCCATATAACGAACCGTATCCTTTAATTCACACCTTTCATTTTTAGGACAGCTAACACAACGATCATTCACGGAGACATGGCGCAGGCAAACATCTTGAGTGCCACATAAGTCTACCCTGTGACATGTCAAGCATCCCTGTGGGTGATCAGCTATTAGCATCTCCATGATTTCTTTTCTTAGGTCTCTTACTTGCTGTGTCTCGTTATTAACTACCATGCCGTCTGCGACTGGAAGTGTGCACGATGCGGGAAAACCCCGACCATTCTCTACTTCGACTAAACACATTCTGCAAGCCGCATAAGGTTCCATCCCAGGGTGATAACACAGGTAGGGAATATATATCCCAGCTTCTCTAGCAGCATCCAACACTGTCTTACCCAGTGTAGTCTTGATCTCTGTACCATCTATAACAATGGTAATTTCATTTTCTTGTTTTTTTTGACCATCAATCATAAATCTATCTCCTAGTTCTTAACGGAGAATACCAAGTGGCATTCCGGCCATTATCACGATTAGCATCCAAAATCATGTCTTCAAACTCTGCTCCAAAATATTGCAGCGCGGATGAAACTGGGTTAAATCCCAGTTGCCCATGGCCGCAACCTTGGGAGCGTCATCTTTCCCCTCCTTGTCGGCGGCCAAGTTGGTCGAGGGCTCCCCTTCCCCGATCCCCACCCATGGCAGGGCCTGGTTGTCGGTGATGATGTGAATCTCCCGCTCGCGCTTCTGCTTGGACTCCCGCAACGAATCGTTGGCCTCCATGATCGCCGTCGCGAGCTCGGGCGTGACCACCAGCGTGGCGGCGCCCCCCTCGACGTCGATCCAGTAGATGTCAAGGGTGGGTGGTGTCTGCGCGTGGGTGGCACTTGCGGCGGTCAGCACCGCGAGAAGGACGAGGGCGACCCCACGATTTCGGGAACGGACGGGCGGCTGTGTGTGCGGCATGATCACTTGCTTTCGTTCTTGTCCCGGCGTGCGCGGGCTGTCCTGTCCGGCATCGGTGTGGTAATGATACGCGAC
>CAJXDJ010000014.1 GCA_913052045.1 uncultured Dehalococcoidia bacterium | reverse complement strand
GGACATCCGATCGAAACGTTCTTGATGAACTTAGTCAAGTATCCGTCTTCCTGGTTCATGTCTATAGCCTTATTCCTTGCTCCATCTGGTATCGGATGGGCTGAAAATATCAATACCTTTAAGGTATGGTCTTTTCCGTCAACTGTGATATTCCCAGTCCAGGGTTCGTTCCATTCGTCTATGTTGTAATATGGAGAAGTATAATCGTATATAATCGATACAACCTCTTCTAACCCCAGGTCTGCTATATCACTTAGGGTTATTAGGTCTGTGTTTGCCCCCACTCGTTCCTGTTTTGGCTCCTTTGCCGTCCATTTTGATTCAGTCATGTCGTCAGTACCAGCTCGTCCTTCATCGCAAGCGGAAAATAGAACTACGGTCATTATCATAATAACGGAAATGATGGTCTTAAATTTCATAGTAACTTACCTTTGAAAAAATCGGTTTCTAACCAGACTTTATTATTAAACCTATAATGACATATAACAATACGCAATCTAACGGTTTCATGGAATTTTAACAGATGTTCTGTAGATAACACACGGAATTTTTCAACGGAAAATGGTCAACAGTGCGTTTGTAGAGGTGAACAGTGTGCTGGATTGTTGTTACCTAGGCGTGGAGAAATACTTAGTGGGGTTAAACAGGGCGTATGTAGTTCGATCTTGCAGGTGTATATCTCTTCCGCGGATTCACAGGCTGGGTTATGGTGTCTGACTCAGATTATATGTTCTGATAAACTTGGTCCTCAGTTGGGTTCATTCGTTTGTAGGAGTTACGAAAAATAAGAGTGGGGGTAATACTATAAGTGATGCAGTCAGCGCTAGAAAAATCATTATTGCGGTAAGTTGTCCGTATGAAGAGAACATTGGCATCGGTGCGAAGCCAATTATGGCGAAGCCAACTATGCTTGATGCTGCTGAGGCTACCAAGGCTACCCCAGTTCCACGTGACGCTTTTCTCAAAGCGGTTAACTTGTCAGAACTTCTTCTTAGCTCTTCCCTAAATCGCTCAGTCATATGGATCGAATAATCTATACCGACACCTATTGAAAGAGCCCCAATGGTTGCCGTGACAAAATTTAGGGCGAATCCCCCGATGTACATTAGCCCATATAGCCATGCCACGACCAAACCTATTGGCACAATTGTCACCAATGCATATCGTACAGATTTCATCGTTACAAGTAGTAGTAGGAAGGCTCCGGCTGCAGCTATGGGCATTGATCGTTGTAACGTATTCGTCGTGGCCCGGAGTTGGGCATCTCTCGTGAATGGGGAGCCGGTCAAGCCCGCGAGCGATATGTCTGTATTACTTTCCAAAATATTGAGACGCTTATCCAAGTTCTTGTATGCTAAAGTTACCGTAGATTGTTCGCGACTACCTGCTATTGGAACCTCTAAAATTGTGACATTATTCTTTGAGTTGACAGTGTCATGATATAGGATCTGACCAATGTGTTCTGGGGTATAGCGTAAAGTTTTACGGTCTAGTGGTAGGCCATAGATAGTTATAAAGTCAAAAATGGCGTTTACCTGTTCTTTTGTGTCTGGTATTCCGTCAAGATTTGCATCCGTAAAGGCTACACCCGATGTCTGAGTTATGGTCTCTACTAGGAATTCATTGGAAGTTACGTGTTTGACCAGGTCTATCAAATGTAGGCCGGTAAGAACCTGATTATCACCGTATTTAGCTATTTCAGGCACATCTGATAGCGTTTCTATGAACTTATTAATCGCAAGTAATGTATCGGGGTTTGTTAGATCACCTTTTATGTATGCCAATGCCGGTTCCCCGGCTTTAGTTCCCATGTGTTCATCAAGTTTGTCTAGACTTACGACTAAATCTGACCTGTAGTCAAAGAAATCCTTTACGTCGAAAGTCGGTTCTAGCTTTAGTGCAAACCAAACGCATATAGCTGTGAAAGCGATCGTACACATAAGTACTACCCTTGCTCTCTTTGCTAGCCCTATAGTAAGGGTTTCTACAAATGTCGTGACGTCCAATCGACCAAGTGAACTTCGATTCGGTATCCGGATTACTGTGTCGGGTTTTCGGGCATGCATCAAAAGGATTGGGATCACGAGGAAAACCATAATGCTTACAGATAACAAGATGATACCAGTTGGCTTACTTGCAGCTACAAGGAATAGTATTGATGCAGCGAATGCAGATGCCGTTGCAATTCCAGCGCACAGCTTGAATAAAATTTGGATTCTGGGATTATGAATTATGGGTCTTGGATGGAGGCCTTCAATTTTCATCAAGGTCATGGGGACGATGATTCCGAGGACCACGAAAGCTGATGATACTGCTATAGCGGCAGCTATACCGAATTGGATGACTGCTTCTATTCCTGACGATATATTTGCAAGAAAGGCTATGCTGTCAGATAACATTGCCAGAACAAGGGCACCCAATACCCCAGACAACCCTACAGCCAAAGCTGATTTGGGGTCCAACCTAGAAGATTTCTCCTCTTGATACCTTCGGATGGCATGAACTGCGAAGTCGACCCCTAGAGATATCATGGCAATCGGCACGATCAAATCTATGATTAACCCTCCCTTAAGTCCAATGAGAGCAGAAATTCCCTTGAGCCAAACCATCAATAGTCCTAATCCTGCACTAGTTAAAACCATTGCCCAATAAGATCGGAGGCTTATCCATACGATTAAGGTTGCTGCTATCACAGTTAACATGATGTACATGCCGGCTGTTTGGCCTTCATCGGCCGCTTCCAAATTCACATCGATAGCGATTCCCCACAGCCGATAATATGATTCAGTACCACGTAGAGTAGATTGGACATTACGGTTGAACCGCTCTTTTCCCAGAGTGATTTCATCTGTGCCTACCCCGATAGATAGGGTTCCGCCTCCTAAAGCCTCGTTGTCGGCAAGGACCGTAAAAATTGTTGCTGGAGATATCCAGTAGTCTATTTCTCGGCCAGAGATCATCCGCTTTTCTCTGAACGATTCTTCTGCTAAAAAGGCTTTCATGTTCGAAAAATCAGGATTGGATAGGATTTTATGAACGGCTATTTTTACCTCATCATTTGTTGCATGCTCTAGGGAAGTCTGAAGGTCTGGATCACTGATTAGCACGGTTTGAACTGCGAATGCTATATTGCCAGCTATACCGATTGTTGGAATGCTTGTGTCCGGGTCAACAAAGGAATACAAATATGGTTGGGATGGCAATCCCTCTGGAGTAAGATCGCCCGCTTGGTCTTTTTTAAGTAGTTCCTGAGAGTTTTTGTATAATTCCAATAGTGAATTTTTAGTAAGGATGTCACCGTTCTTTGCCTCGGCTAGGAAAGCTGTCTGATGGGTAGGAGCGGAGAAACGGTTATCAATGTCAGCTTGGAGGTCAAAAACTTCCCCTCCAGGGTCTTGTGATGCAATCTCGTCTGGTGCCATATAGATTGTTGGTATGGCTAACAGTATGGTGATCACCAATATTGTACAGATCACCAGCCACGGTCTATGCAGTAGGAGTTTTATGTGACCCGGTATTAACTGGTTGGTTTTCACGTCGGATTATCCGTGTAATTGTTCGATGTCTCTAAAGAAGACAATAATTGTAGGCTTGGGAATCCATAAAAACAACAGATATCATGAAATCTATCACCGACCTTGAATTATATAATTTTGTGGATTGGCGGCGTCTCTTGACGTGTTATATGGTGATTTTTAGCTATCAAATTGCTTTACCGGCGAAATCCGAGCTGTCGCCATATTTCATAAACAATGATTGCTACTGCATTCGAGAGATTCAAGCTGCGATTAGAGGGCATCATTGGTATGCTGATCTGGTTGTTATAATTAAGTCTTGAAACTAGCTGGCCTGGCAATCCCGCACTCTCTGGACCAAAAATTACAGTGGTATTAGGCTGATATACTGGACTGGTATAGGTAATTGGTCCGTTAGGGAGTGTACCGTATATTGAATCTATATCAGATATCCTGAAAACCGACTCAATTGACTCGTGGATCGTAATTTCGGCTAGATCTCCGTAGTCCAACGATGCCCGTCGAACATGTGCTTCGTCTAAACTGAACCCCAATGGTCTAACTAGGTGTAAATGTGTGCCTGTGTTCGCGCATAATCGGATGATGTTGCCGGTATTTTGTGGTATCTCTGGTTTAACTAAAACTACATTCATTATTTTCATATCAGAAGTATAATTTGTTAAATTGCCGAAGGGTATAATCTGTGTACACTTAATCATAGATAAATACAAGGAACCTTTTGTGCGATATGAAAAAATGGTTTCCTAAAATATGAAGATTACGATCGTAGATTATGAGTCTGGGAATTTGCGCAGTGTGATACAAGCTTTAAGATTTGCACAGATTGATCCGACCGTTTCCGGAAAACCGGACCAAATTTTATCAGCAGATGCTTTAATATTGCCTGGTGTAGGATCGGGTAACGCTGCCATGAAAGCACTGGAGCAACAAAAATTGGTGGGAGCTATACGTGAATTTATTGCTTCAGGACGACCATTTATGGGCATATGTTTAGGGCTCCAGTTACTTATGGAAATGACCGATGAAGGAGGAGGAGTCGATTGTCTTGGTGTCATTAGAGGAACAGTAGAACGATTGCCATCCGAGTATAAGGTTCCACATATGGGCTGGAATCAGGTGGTAATAAACAAAGAACATAAGATAATGAGGGGAATTAGTTCGTCTGCATATTTCTACTTTGCTCATAGTTACTATTCCGTGCCTGCAGATCCAAATTTGGTTTTAGGTACGACAAGTTATGGAATTGATTTCTGCAGCATATTGGTTAGAGATAATGTTTTTGCCACCCAATTCCATCCTGAAAAAAGCGGGTCGGTTGGGTTGCAGATCTACAAAAATTTTGTTCAAAACGCTATAGAATAAGGACTGGATATCTAGACAATAATGGAAATAATTCCAGCTATTGACATCAAAAATGGATTGTGTGTACGTCTCTATCAGGGAGATTTTAATCGTCAAACCGTTTTTTCCGATGATCCCATAGATGTCGCCCTGCGATGGGAAAAGGCGGGAGCACGTCGAATACACATTGTTGATTTAGATGGGTCTCGTACTGGATTACAGATAAACTTAGATATAATCAAGTCTATTAATTCCCGTATAAACGTGCCGCTTCAAGTGGGGGGTGGAATTAGAGATCTAAAGACTGCCCAGATTTTGTTGAGCTTCGGAATAGATCGGGTTGTGATAGGGACAGCGGCAGTCGAAAATCCTGATATGGTCCAACACCTTTGTAATACATGGGGAAGTCAGCGCATTGTAGTAGCATTAGACGCAAAAGGAGAACAAATTGCTATCAAGGGGTGGATAAAAGAAACTTCTATCAGCGTATCGACCCTGGCTACACATATGGCTAGTATTGGAGTTCACAGGTTTCTTTACACCGATATTTTGCGAGATGGAACCATGACATCACCAAATTTTGAGGGAATACAGAAACTTATTTCTGACACCAGCAAGCAGATTTTGGCTTCTGGAGGAGTTTCTTCGCTGGAGGATGTCGAGAAGTTGTCAAACATTGGAGCTGAAGGTGTAATCTTAGGGAGCGCGCTTTACAAGGGAAACATATGCTTGGAAGAAGCTATTAGGATAGCGGATCAAGGCCAGTAATTCATGTTTCAGAGCTGAAAATTAATACCAAACATACACTTAAATCCAACGGTATGGAGAATATCATCATCAAAAATGGTTTCACATTCGAGATCCCTTTTCACGATCGATTGGGGGACGTCGATAATGGACGTTTCCTGGTAGATATATAGGTAGGCTATCATGCTTGCTAAACGTATAATCCCTTGTTTGGATGTTGATGCTGGTCGTGTAGTCAAAGGAATAAGCTTTGTGCAATTGAGAGATGCTGGAGATCCCGCGGAGTTAGCCGCAGCTTACGATCGTGAAGGTGCTGACGAACTGGTTTTCTTAGATATAACCGCAAGCTCAGATTCTAGAGAGACTATGATTAGTGTAGTCGAGAAAGTTTCTGAAAAGGTATTTATTCCACTCACCGTTGGGGGCGGGATACGAACGGTTGATGATATTCGTAAAATACTCAGGGCTGGTGCGGATAAGGTATCAGTGAATACTGCGGCAGTACTAAACCCATGTTTAGTCAAGGAAGGGGCTGGACGATTTGGTAATCAATGTATGGTAGTTGCTATTGATGCTAAGGCCGTAGTCTCAGCCCAAAAATCCGGAGTATTAAATGATCTAGCTTTGGACGAAAACTCGGCCTGGGAGGTATATACACATGGCGGCCGTAATTCCACCAACATCGATGTTGTAAAATGGGCTGCAAAGGTGGAAGAGCTAGGTGCAGGAGAAATTTTGCTCACAAGCATGGATAAAGACGGACATCAGCAGGGTTATGATATTGAACTAATACGCACGGTATCAGAACAAGTTTCAATTCCAGTTATAGCTAGTGGCGGGGCGGGTAATTTAGATCATTTATACCAGGCTTTTGAGCTGGGAAAGGCAGATGCAGTATTAGCTGCAAGCATATTCCATTTTGGAACATATTCTATAGAAAAAGCCAAGCAATTCCTTGATGCCAGAGGGGTTGTGATTAGACGGTAATTGATCGTGCCCCTATTTCAACCGATTTGATATTCCGTCTGTTTTCCAGTGAGACAAGATAGTTGGGGCTGGAGATTAGTCTCGCTGACCTTTGTTAGCAACTGAGGAAGGTAAAGTAAGGCCAAGTTTACTCAATAACTTGGTGGGATTGACCTGCAACAATTTGTGGACTTCATTTTCATCTAGACCAGCCCCTGTTGCCACCTTGTAAGAAATGTCTGGATTTAACAGATCGGCTGATTCGTGAGCATCGGAATCTAATAACATTAAAGCGTTTTGAGCTATTGCAGTTTTTGCCACGTGACCATTTGCAAGGCTATGCCCTTTTCTCGCGGAAATTTCTAGAAAAATATTGTTTTCCCCAGCCATTCGAGCTTCCTCAGGAGACAGGATTCCAGGATGAGCGAGCAAATCCACGAACGTAGAATTTAGAGCTGCCCAATTTGTGCCAGGCTCTACGTGTTCGGCGACAGTTTCCCCATGTACGTTCACCAGTTTTGCTCCCATGGATTTTGCCTCGCGTGCAACTAGGTCAATATCATCCTTGGGCACATGTGTTATTTCTACGCCGGGAATGGCAAGTATGTCCCAACGGTTGTTCGCAGCACGACAGTCTTTAACTAGTGTTTTTATGACATAATCCAAATTCCCAAAGCCGACGTGGTCAGTTATAGCTATTACCTTGTATCCTTGAGTGTGTGCCGTCCGGATAAGCTCTATAGGTGAGAGAACTCCGTCACTTAGGAATGTATGTGTATGGAAGTCATACATTTTGGTTATCGATAGTTCCTTTGGTACTTGGTATTGTGTTCGGTGAACGCACATCGTGTTCCAGAGCGGATCGTAAAGCTTTCGCCAAAGCTTTAAAAGTACTCTCTGCTTTGTGGTGAGCATTTTGACCAGTTAATATCTTGGCGTGTAGGTTTATTTTAGCTTCCAGCGCGAACGATTCCAAAAAATGAGATACCATTTCTCCAGGAAGTGTTTCCACCATTTGATTCTGTAGACCGCAATCGATCTCCGCGTAGCCTCTACCACTTAAATCAACCGCTACTAGGGCAAGGCTTTCATCGAGCGGAACAAAGGCATGCCCCATACGATGTATGCCTTGTCCGTTGCCCATGGCTTGCCGCAGGGCTCTTCCCAGGCAAATGGCAGTATCCTCTACCAAATGATGCCAACCGACGTCCACGTCACCCTTTGCGTTTAGAGTGATGTCAATTAATCCGTGGCGACTTATTTGAGATATGAGATGATCAAGCATGCCGTTGCCTGTGGAAATCGTGGAGTGTCCTTGACCGTCTAAGTTTATAGAGAGGGATATCGCTGTTTCTCGAGTAGTTCTTTCTAGAACACACTTACGGGATTCTAAACTAGTCATAACTTTCTCATACGATTTTAGTGGTCTGTAGTATATATTAGTGGTACCAAGACTAATACAGGTATGGCCCGCTTTATTTGCCTGCTTCTTTGGATCTCATCCTTATTTCCATCGCATTGGCATGGGCTGTGAGTCCCTCTGACCTGGCAATAATGGATGCAGCTTTCACCATTTGCTCAAACCCATCTGGCCTGAGGTTAATAATGGGCATTGTCCTAATGAATTGATGGACACCTAGAGCTGATGAAAAACGAGCCGTTCCACCTGTTGGCATAACATGGCTCGGGCCGGCTACATAATCCCCGACGACCTCGGGGGAGTACCTTCCCATAAAAAGCCCCCCGGCATTACGTATTTTATCTGTCCAGGACCAAGGGTCATCTATCGAGAGACAAACATGCTCGGGCGATATGAAATTTGCCAACTGTATTGCTTCCTCTATGTCATCCACTAGTACTAAGCTACCTCTGTGGTTTAGCGATGCTAAAATCGTATCTCTGCGTTCTAGATTCTCCATTTGTTGTAGAAGTAGCACTTTTACTTTTTCAATTAAATCAATGGAATTTGTAATAAGTATTGGAGACGCTAATGGATCGTGTTCAGCTTGTGCAAGAAGGTCGGCCGAGCAATGAATTGGGTTCGCTGTATCGTCTGCTATCAGGACCATTTCTGTAGGTCCATAAAGGCCGTCTACAGCGACATCGCCAAACACCATTTTTTTTGCCAGTGTAACGTACATGTTTCCAGGGCCACACACTATATCTACCTGTGGTATGGACTCTGTGCCGTAGGTCATCGCCGCAATTGCCTGAGCTCCTCCGACATTGAAAACCCGATCAACATTGGCTATTGCGGCCGCTGCTAATACTGCTGGTGATGCAGATGGGGTACAAACTATGATTTCTCTTACACCTGCCACACGTGCGGGGATTGCGGTCATAAGAACTGATGAGGGATAAGATGCGGTACCCCCCGGCGTGTATACGCCTGCCCGGTCTAAAGGGATTGTTTTCTCTCCCAGGCCCGTCGAATCGTTAAACCACGATTTAGGAAGCGTCGCCTTATGGTATTTTTCTATACGTTTCGCTGATAGCTTTAAGGCATTAACTAGTTCTGCATCGATTTCCTTATAGGCTTTAGTTATGGCTTGGTTATCTATTTCAAGAGGTTGTGAACTTATGCCATCAAGCGAGCTTCTGTAGTGATATAGGGCTTTGTCTCCAAATTTTCTTACGTCTTCTAGTATTTGTTTAACCGATTGATGAGGTGAACTCATATCAGTCGAGTTATTGGGCCTATCTTCTCCGGGAAGAGTTTGTGATCTCCTATCGAACTCTTCTTTGGCTCTGGCTAGGCCGTTAATTATCTTAATGTTCATCAGGTTGCCCCACGGTTTTATGAGCTATATTTACACCGATATCGGACCACGAATTGGTCTTATCAGTTCTTGAGTTGACTTAGTAATTTCTCAAAAGCGGAACACTTATCCTTAAACATATTTTTGACATCGGATGTTGTTATGTTTGTGGCCCCTAGTTTTCTCAGTTGATCTATAACGTCAAGTAGAACTTCTTGGTCGACAACGATAGTTATTGAGTTGGAACTGTTCCCACGCACATTATACATCTTAGATATCGTTTGGCCTTGTAACCATGCAATATCATAGTGTTCAAATATTTTTGTTATGGTGGACTCTTCTGACACACCCTCTACATTCGCCGAAATCTTATGGTATTGCTTAGATCGTAGATATCCTTCCATCTTATCCAAAATAACTTTGACTTGAGCGAGGGCATTTGGCTTTCCCTTGAGGAGCTTTGTGTTGGCAATTAGACAGGCCTGAGAGGATAGTATCGTTCCCCCGGGCACTGGTTTCAATTGGTTCTCTCGAAGGGTTTCTCCTGTCGCCATTAAGTCGCCGATAAGATCAGCGTAACCTGCTACAGGAGCTGCCTCCAAAGTGCCAGACGTAGTAACCAAAGAAAAGTATTCTATGCCATGGTCCAATAAATATTTGCGGACGAGCCTAGGGTATTTTGTAGCAACCTTAAGCTGATTTCCATCTTCGCGGAATTCGAGAGCTAAATCAGCTAGATCTTCTATTGTTGTTATATCTAACCAAGATGTCGGTACCGCCAGTACCAGCTTGCAGTGCCCAAAACCTAGGTCGTCAACAGCAATTATGGAGTCGCCTCGATAGCGTTGATATTCTAAGAATCTGTCTAACCCGGTTATCCCAAGTTCGGCCCTTCCTTCCTCGATCTTTGATGTTATATCTGAAGCTCTCTGGAAGAGAACCTTGGTATTGATCAGGTTTGGTATCGAACCGGTATACGTTCTACTACTAGACCGTTCGACTCCAAGATTACAAGACTGCAAAAAGTCCTTTGTCGGTTGGTGAAGGTTGCCATTACTGGGCAGTATTATTTGAAGACCAGCGTCACGATCAGGTAACATTATATTCCTTCTCAACGCCACTTTCTCCAACCGTAACGATGACGTCTATGTTGTTTGACAAAGCGTATGCCATGCTCTCTTTTAGGTCTCTTATGCAGACATCTACCTCTACGTTATTTTGGTTTACCCGGAGATCTTTTGCTACCTCTAACGCTTTCTGATAGGCTGCAGAATTCATCGGTAAAACTAAAGTATTTCTGGTAGTGTCCGCACAGATATGGGTAGGTTGCGAGGTTTCTTTAAGGTACCCAATCAAATGTTCTAAGTTATAGGCGAAACCTAAGGCAGGTAGTTTTCGTTTGCTGCCAAGAGAGTTGGCTAACCCGTCGTATCGGCCACCACCACCAAAAGAAGTTGATAAGGCAAAAAAAATTCTTGAAGAACTTGATAAAGCGGCGAAAGAAGGTAAAGGCGCTGCGCAATTAGATGGAAGAATGATT
>CAJXDJ010000013.1 GCA_913052045.1 uncultured Dehalococcoidia bacterium | reverse complement strand
AAAAGTTAGAAATGAAAGTGGTGCAGCTGCTGCTTTTGAAAAAGATAAGGATGGGAATATTGAGCCCATCTTAGATGAAGATGGCCATGTGATAAGTGTTGAAGGTATGATAATGCCGGATGGTACAAAACTGAACCGTGGGAAAGGCTTTAATTATGAGAAACTCTATTTGGGATTCTATATGGATGCCGATGTACTTACCACGGATTCAGATGGAGACTTCACAGTTCATACCAATGACGATGATTTTATGCAATATATAGATTGTAAAATATCTGATGAATGGTATCCGGAAAAATGTCCACCAGACCCGACATCACCTGGGGATACACTACGGATAAGTATGGCGTTAATTGGTGATTATGATGGCATATCCAATTCAGCTTATGGTTATAGTATGGAGTCAGGTGTAAATGTAGGTTCTGATTTTGGTGTAGTAGCAGTACAGCTTCTTGATTCGCCATACGCAACGAATCCCGTTGATTTGAATGGCAATGGTTTTATAGATGTATTCCCTGGAGAAAAACTGAAGATGACAGACTGGCACTGGTTTGATTGGTGGAATAGGCCCGGCGTTTTAGTTGAGTCAGCAAGTGATACGCCTGCCCCCAATAAGGAGCTTATTCAATATCAGGTCATTGCGGGTGATAATACAAATCTTACTTTTGCAGAAAAAGTAAGATATTTTCATACAGATGATCCGATAACGGATTTTGATAGCGCATTAAATCCTCACTTTGATTCCCTGGATGGCCTGAAACAAACTGGATTCTTTACAGATGACCCAGAAGGATTAGATTGTGTGTTGGAAATGAGCACCGGGCCATTTGATCTGGCTGTTGGAGAGCAGGTTTCCTTCTCATTTAGTGTTCTTTATGGTAAAAATATAGATGATTTGATAACCCGTGTAGGCGAATACCTTCCCAAAGAGAAGGCCTCGGAGATACGAGACGCATACGAGTTCGCAGCAGGCTGCCATAAAGACCAACAGAGAAAATCCGGTGGCCCATATATAGAACATCCTTTAGGTACAGCAATCTTTCTTGCCGACTTAAACCTAGATGTAACAACATTATCGGCAGCTCTCTTGCATGATGTTGTTGAAGACTGTGGGGTAACTCTTAGGCAACTGACAAAACGTTTCGGTAAAGACGTATCCAAACTTGTCGACGGAGTTACCAAGTTAACTAGAATGGAAATAAAGGAAATTCCCGATTCTCTCATGGAACCTGAAGACAGACTCCAAGCTGAGACACTCAGAAAAATGCTCGTGGCAACGGCGGAGGACGTGCGAGTGGTATTGATTAAATTAGCAGATCGCCTCCACAACATGCGCACACTTGGCGCTCTGTCGAAGACTAAACGAGACAAGATAGCAAGGGAAACCCTCGAGATCTATGCGCCATTGGCACATAGATTGGGAATTTGGGATATAAAATGGCGACTGGAAGATATGTCCTTTCACTATCTCCAACCGACGAAATATAAACAAATCTCGAAAATGCTATCGTCTAGGAGAACCGAGCGCGAATCCTATATATCAAACATATGCGAAACTCTGTCAACGGACCTCAAGGGACAAAACATAGACTCACACGTTATAGGCAGACCTAAGCACATATATAGCATCTATCAAAAAAGCGTGAAATATGCAGAACTGGGCAAGAACATTAGCGATATTCACGATCTTTACGCCATTAGAGTACTAGTGCAAAACACAAGTGATTGTTACAACACTTTGGGCATCGTCCACAACTTATGGAGACCTATTCCCGGACAATTTGATGATTACATAGCCAGCCCTAAGGAGAATATGTACCAATCTTTACACACAACAGTTATGTGTAAAGATGCCATTCCACTAGAAGTTCAAATCCGCACGTATGAAATGCACCAAATGGGAGAATACGGTATAGCAGCTCATTGGCGTTACAAGGGCGGCGTAAGTAACGATACAAGATTTGAGGAAAAAATGGCCTGGTTGAGACAACTCCTCGAGTGGCAAAGGGATATGATTGGGACAGACGAATTCTTGGAGTCTGTAAAAACTGATCTGTTCAAGGATCAAGTCTTTGTCTATACACCCAAAGGTAAGATAATCGAGCTCCCCGCCGGTGCCACTCCAATAGATTTTGCCTATCGAATCCACACAGAATTGGGACATGGGTGTATTGGAGCTAAGGTTAATGGAACACTGGCTCCTCTCGATTATCAACTGGAAAACGGTGATACCATAGAAATCATGGCCACCAAAATACCCGGGGGTCCTAGCCTGGACTGGCTAAACCAAAATCTTGGTTACACACGAACCGCCAGCGCTCGTTCTAGTATAAGGCAATGGTTCCGACGACAGAGTAGAAAAGTAAACATTCAAGTCGGGCGTGACTTGCTGAAAAAAGAATCAAGGCGACTGGACATCAAGATGGATCCAGAAGAGATAGCAGCATTTTTTAAGCTTAAGACCAGAGATGATTTCCTTGTATCCCTCGGAGCTGGTGAAATAACTATAAATCAAATTGTCAATCGAATGTTTGACAGGCCTAACAACAAATATCCCTCAAAAACCAGCCCAATAACAGTTTCCAGCAGCTATTCAATAAAGGTTCTTGGAGTGGGAGACCTCTTAACCAGAATCGCTACGTGTTGTAGCCCCCTTCCCGGTGAGAATATTGTTGGCTATATAACTAGAACACGTGGAGTCACCGTGCACAAAATAGGTTGTCTAGCTATAGACAACGAAAAAGAGCCAGAGAGATTGGTAGCGGTTGAATGGGGTGTTGAACAGGAACTCTATCCAATCAGGTTGATGATAGAAGCAGAAGATCGTGTCGGACTTCTAAGAGACATCAGCGCTAAGGTTTCTGAAGAAGGCATAAATATCGGATCATCGGTTACCGACGAACATGATGATGGAACTGCGACTATAACCCTTATGATCTATACGGCTGGCATTGATCAATTGGGAAGGGTATTCAGCAAAATAGAAGGAATCAAGGGGATTATCAGCGTCGTAAGAAATAACCGTAGTTCAAGTCAAGAACAAAAGGCATAGGGCTTTCTTTGAAAATCCACTGGCGTTATAATGAACGAGGACATCAAATCGGTTAAGTCTAGTATAGGAACCCAAAAGGGGAATTAATTTGCCTGCGGAAAAATCAGCTCGAGTATCTCAACGAAGACGTATACGAAATAGGATTATCCGATCCTCAACCAGAACTCGGATAGCCACGGCGTTGAATGCGATAGAACAAGAAGACAAAGACCAAGCAAACGAAGCTGTGAAGAAAGCGATTCGAGGGCTGGACCGTTCTGCGAAAAAGGGAGTTATCCATAAAAATAATGCTTCACGCCGTAAATCACGTCTAATGAACCGCCTAAACAACGTATCAGAAAAGTCGAGAAGTTAGATAGCTAAACTGGGCATCCCAGTGGACATTCGACTTGGTGATTGGAGCCCTGTTAGAACCATCCACAAAACAAATGCAATTAAATAAAAAGTTGTCAACCCGTCAGTCAAAGATGTTGCGCTTTATAGGAGCCTTCCTCGAGGATAATCCGTCCCCGCCCACAGTAAGAGATATACAAAAAGCTTGCGGTATAAGCTCCACATCAGTTGTTGATTATAATTTGAAGTTGTTGCAAAAAGGGCGGTACATAAAAAGACACCCAGACGTAGCTCGTGGCATCGAACTACTTAACGAGAATGGAGAAGTGGCAAGCTTTCTTCCAAAGATTCCTTTACTGGGATATATATCCGCAGGGGAACCTGCGCTCGGACCTGGGGGAGATGGTTCCCCCCACACAGAACCCATTGACACAATCGAAATCCCTAGGTATTTGAACAAAGATGGCAAACATATATACGCTCTTAAGGTGAAAGGCCAGTCGATGATCGACGCCCTCATAGACGATGGGGATATAATATTGATTGACCCAACTCCTACGATTCAAGACGGAGACATGGTTGTAGCCTGGTTAAAACTAGAACAGGAAACCACATTAAAACGCATCTACAGAGAAGGTAGGATCATTCGCCTGCAACCAGAAAATTCTGCCATGCAACCTATATTCGCAAAGGCGTCAAACGTTGAAACCATGGGTAAAGTTGTAGGAGTGGTCCGTACGCTGTAGATAGACCGCAACCCGTGACTTTTTCAAATTCACAATATTCTAATCCATTAGTTTGCCCTTGAGTTGTTCCCCACATATAATTGGCCTGACTTTGGAACATGGGAGGGCATTCGGGGCTCGATCGTGGCTGAATAGAGACTGTAAAAGACCATTTCCATAGTATGCTGAAACGACGGGTCTCCAGAATATGGCTGTTGATCTGCGGGTCAACTATTTCACAGGAGAACCATATTTTTCGACATAATTCTCTACGAGCCAAATTGACGGGTTGAAAGGAATTGACATGCTAGACCTAGCGCAAATTGCACGCACTGAAGTTGATGGCGGAGATTTATTTGGACTCCTATCTAAACTGTTTAAGCCCGGAGATATCCGACCAAATGGGTATCCAGATGCCATAATTTGGAAAGGTGGTAACCACGATGGAAAGATAAATCCCGTAGCCCATTCCCTTACCGATGCCTATGCTCTTCTGGGAACTATAGCTGCTATAGACATTCTTGGATTACCCTTCTATGCCGTCCCAATGTGGTCACAATATCGACATGATATGAAGTTAGAACCCCTCAACTGGTTTGGTAACATCCCCTGTACGTCGATAAAATGGTCCACCGCTGGCGACGTATATGTAAATGACGGCAAGGGCGGTAAGGTTGTAGTGATGGGGAAATCAGGCAATGCTCCCTTGCGGACCCAAGCCGGTGTCTACTGTAACGTCCGCCCCTACGGTACTACTACGGTTGTACGTTGTATGCCATGCTTGCCATACTCTCAGGATCAGAAAAGATTCGATGTCAACACAGATACAGGCATTATACATTCTGAAATGAATACTCCGGGTGTTCAGATGGCCTACTCGTGCCGATTATTCCTAAAGATGGTTCACGAAACCACTAAGTTCGGCCGAGTCGCCATGAAACCAACTCAGGCACAAGAGGATGGTATCAATTCAGGCCTACTCTCCTGGCTTCTACAGGACACAAAGTTCACTGTAGGTCGAAAATACGCCGTGGATGGATATGCAGAGCATAAGGAACGCGTAGATAGGATCATTGCACTGCTGCCTAAGAATTTCAAGGATGGAATGGGAGAATGGAACGGACGAATAGAACAACATATATCTGACACGAATTATGGCCTTTTAATTTGGGATTTAATCGAGCAGCGACCCAATATCATCCTAGCAACCGATTTGGACGGTGATCGTCTCACTGACTTACTTGCAGATATATCGGATCCTCTCCGGGCGTTTGGCCAAAAAGTTTTGAGCTTTGTAGGCTCAGGCAAAAAATTAGACAACAAAATGTGGAACGATATGGGATACACCACTGGGAATGGTCGGGATATGACTTCGGTAATGTACCGTATGAGCGGCCCTCCGATCCATGAGCAAACGCTAGGATCTGCAGACGCGATGTTATTGAGACTTCTTGACGGTGATGAGTCAATGGGTGGAACTAAGAGCCCATACGATCCTCGTATTCACTTCGTACTTATTAGGGATGCCTACTTGGATGCAAATCCTGGAAACACAAATCTTCGAAACTGGCTTGATTCAGCGTTGTCCAAGTTCGACGATATTTATTCGGGTACTCGCCCGGGATTTTTGGAAGGATATAAGGTATTGAAAGAAGCCATCACTCCCTGGGGAACATAAGATTCAATACAAATGAAATCAGATTAAACGGAGAAAAATATGGCAAGAAAAAAGGTTACTGTCGTTGGCGCTGGAAACGTTGGAGCCACGACAGCCCAACGAATTCACGAATGTAGTTATGCTGACGTAGTCCTTCTAGACATCGTAGAGGACATGCCTCAAGGAAAGGCCCTGGATATTTTAGAATCGGGCCCAATTCTGGGGTCCGATGCCTTAATTACTGGATCTAACGACTACCAGGATTCTCAAGACTCCGACCTAGTAATAATCACAGCCGGAATAGCCCGGAAACCCGGCATGAGTCGTGATGATTTACTGCTAACCAATAAGGATATAGTAGGTAGCGTTACTAAGGAAATCGTAAAGTTTTCACCTAATTGTCTCTTAATGGTCGTCAGTAATCCGTTAGACGCCATGCTCCACCACTCCTACAAAATCAGCGGATTCCCTAGACATAGAGTTTTTGGAATGGCTGGCGTATTAGATACCGCAAGATTCCGTACATTTATTGCTTTAGAACTGAATGTTTCTGTTGATGACGTTCAAGCCTATGTCCTTGGGGGCCACGGAGACGATATGGTTCCTCTAGTCAGGTACACAACAGTCGGGGGCATTCCCATATCCGAGCTTTTGTCGTCTGAGAGGATTGATGCTATCGTACAACGTACTCGACAGGGTGGTGGAGAGATTGTAGGACTCCTGAAATCCGGAAGTGCCTATTATGCTCCTTCAGCCGCAGTAGCTCAAATGGCCGAATCCGTATTATTGGATAAGAAACGCATATTCCCCGCATGTGTTTACCTAGAAGGAGAATTTGGCGTGCATGGCCTATCCTTAGGAGTACCAGTTAAGCTTGGCGCGAATGGAGTAGAGCAAATAATGGACATTGAACTTACCAAAGACGAGAGGTCAATGCTAAAACGATCAGTGGAAAGCGTAGAGGAATTAGTCGCGGTAATGTACAAAAAGTCCTAGATGCCTTGTTACACATAGCTCCTGAATTACCTTGAGATTCAGATAAGTTGACCCTATCATATATTAAAAGTCACCCTAAGGAGTACCGGTCGATGGATAACGCTGACACCCTCAAAGAAAAACAACTGATCGAAAAAGCCCGACGTTACCTACCAGGGGGAAGCCTCGGGAATGTAACATTGGACTCTCAACACGACATGATTATACAGAGAGGTAATGGCTCAAGAATTTGGGATGTTTCTGGAAACTGCTATATAGATTACCTCATGGGCTCGGGACCTATGATCTTGGGTCATTCTCATCCTAGTGTGGTTACAGCTGTACATGAAGCTATCTCGTCAGGGAGTACCTTCTTTGCTAATAACGAACCCTCAATCTTGTTGGCAGAAGAACTGGTCAAGGCCTTACCATGCGCAGACAAAGTGCGATTTACCACTTCCGGTACCGATGCCACGTTTCAGGCTATGCGTATATCTAGAGCCTTCCGTCGGCGGGATAAAATACTCAAGTTCGAAGGCGGATTCCACGGAACAAGTGACTACGCATTAATGAGTCAGGAGCCACGAACTTTGGAATCCTTTCCTATATCACAAGCTAGCGTAGCAGGAATTCCGGGATCTATCCAAGATCTAGTCCTGATTGCCCCCTTTAACGACTCAGACACTTCCACTTCAATAATTGAAAAATATCACGACGATCTAGCCTGTGTAATCCTTGAACCGATGCAGCGAATGCTACCCCCCTCTCCAGGATTTCTTAAATCAATTAGGGACGTCACATCCCACTATGAGATTCCTTTAATATTTGACGAGGTTGTAACTGGTTTTAGGCTCGCTTATGGAGGGGCACAAACACTATACGGAGTAACACCCGACCTCACAGCGCTCGGCAAGATTATGGGGGGAGGGTATCCACTCGGTGCTATTTGCGGCAGACACGAAATCATGGATATGTACGATATATCAAAATCCTCCTCCTCAAATCATGTGTCACAAATAGGAACACTAAATGGCAATCCTATAGCAGCAACCGCTGGCTTGGCTACGCTAGCAGAACTTCGCAAAGAAGGAACATATGAACAATTGTGGTCAACGGGAAAACAGCTAAGGGATTCTCTTGATAAATTCTGTCGAGAAGCCGAAATACCTGCCCAAACATCCGGAGAGGATCCCGTTTTCGACTTAATGTTCACGCTAGATCCGTTAACGGACTACCGCTCAACACTGAAAGCTAATAATCAGATCAAGGCTGTTTTCCGTAACTTATTGCAAGAAGAGGGCATCTTCCAAGGACCACAAAAATTCTATCCCTCATTAGCACACGACGAAAAAGACATCTCTGACACTATCAATGCTTTTGCAAATGTGATAGATAAACTGGCTGGTTAAGCAGCGACCTGAATCTTACTTAACACTTTCTTCGTGGATATTATATGCCTAGAGAGCCCAAGCTCTTTAGGATCAAACCCCATAGCCAACCCTACGAGCTGGGGAAGGTGTATAATTGGAATGTTAATGTCCTGTTGGGTTTGCTTCATAGCACTTGGTTGATAACCGTCTAAATTCAAATGGCAAAGAGGGCACGGTGTAACTAATGCATCAGCACCCAACTGTTTGGCCGACATAGTATGATTGGCTACCATTTGTACAGAGTTCTTTTCGTTGATCGTCAAAAGTGGGAATCCGCAACAACGAGTTTTACCCGGAAAATCTACAGGTTCAGCTCCCAATGCCTCCATTACTCTCTCAAGAGAATCCTCCCTATTTGGGTACAACTTGAACTCCAAATCATCACTTGGCCTAACGATGTAACAACCATAGAAAGGAGCTAATCTCAGTCCAGTTAAAGGCCTTCTCACGTACGTTTTTAGATTATCTATACCTATATCTTCCACCATCACCCATAACAAATGCCTAGGACTCGCGGTGCCTTTGTATTCTAATCCCTCTTCCCTGAGTTGTTCGTTAACTTTGGCCAGATAGTCAGGATCAGTTTTCAGCCTTTTATTAGCCTGACTCATAACCCCTTGGCAGGTACTGCAGATAACCATAATTGGTAATCCTAGGCCTTCCGCGATAGCAAACGTTCTAGCGTTCAACACATCACCAAGAAATTGGTTCTTTTCCTGAAGAACTCCCGCTCCTGTACACGTAGCCCCTCTATCCTGTAACTCATCTAATTCGATACCGAGTTGAGCACATACCTTCTTTGCAGCTGGATAAAGTTCCGGGCAGCCACCTCGCGACACGCAACCCGGGAAAAAGGCGAATTTCACCTTGAGCCTCCTAATAGTTTAACTTGACTTAATCGTCTTTATTTTGATCGTTTCGAATTCTCTTAAACAGTTTCCTAACATTTTGAACGTTTGGTACATTATGATGAAAAATAGCTGGCATTTTACCCTTGACTAGAGCCCTAAGACCTACCGGAGCAAAATTCAAAAGAGCGGGTAGATTAAAGATACCGACAGTTTTAATCGGGAGACGTAATTCGTCCAGCCAACCGCTATCCTCTACTATATCCGAAAATGCATCGGCGTGACGGGCTCCCATAGTATTATCATATCCAACTCTTATGGCTTCTTCTCTCAAAGCCATAATACGATCCATCGGGGCTATCCCTTTAGGGCAAACTTCCACACATTCATAACACCGTGTACAGTCCCATATACCACTATACTCATTTAGCACTCCCAAGCGTTGGACCGACTTGGAATCTCTGGGATCAGCGACAAACCTATATGCCTTAGCAAGAGCAGCAGGTCCTATAAAATTCTTGTCTACCTCCAGTGCAGAACAGTCGGATACACAGGCTCCACACATTATACAAGCCATTACACCAGCCAAATGGTTCATGGACTCATTTGACGCAACGTATTCACCTTTAGGGTCCGGACCTTCCGATTGAAGCCATGGTGATACTTGCTTAACCTTGTCCCAAAACGTTTGTTGATCTATTACTAAGTCTTTTATCACTGGAAAATTTGTCATGGGCTCAACCTTGATCATTCCAGCATCATCAGTCATGTCGGCCAGTTTGGTATTACAGGCTAATCTAGCGTGCCCATTTACTCGCATCGCACATGAACCACAAATCGCGCTTCGACAGGAACATCTCATAGCCAAACTACCATCTATTTCCTCTCTTATCTTTATCAAAGCATCAAGGACGGTAGAGTTTTCTTCAATTTCAAGATTGTAATCTTCCCAATATTTCCCCTTGTTATCTTGGGGATTAAATCGATTAACAGAAACTATTACTTGCATCAATACTTCCTCTCTTCAGGGGCCCATTTCGTGATTTTGACCGGCACATAAGATATCTGGGGCCCGTTATCCGTCTTAGATACTACAACATGCTTCAACCAGTCTTTGTCATTTCTCGAAGGATAGTCAGTACGAGAATGTGCTCCCCTACTTTCTTTACGCTCTATACCACTCCTTACAATCGTCTCTGCACAGTCCAACATAAAGCCAAGTTCCAAAGTGAATACAAGATCCGTGTTGAATATGGTTCCTCGGTCCTGTAGAACAACTTTTTCGTATCTCTTTTTGCAATCCTCTATTCTGCTTAAGAGTATTTGCATGCCCTTCTCTTCTCTATACACACCAAAATATTGATCCATGCCCTTACCTAAATCATTCCTTATTTGGGCCCACCTTTCTCCCTCTTGTTGATCCGCAATTGACTTTAACTTCTGCTCGTGTCCTTTTATATAACTCTGAACATCAAACCCTGTAAATCCTTGTTCATTTGCATATCCTGCTGCATGGACGCCAGAACGACGGCCAAAAATAACAGTATCAAGGAGCGAATTGGCCCCCAGTCGATTTCCTCCATGAACGCTAACACACGCGCATTCACCTGCCGCGTAAAGGCCTGGAATATTAGTGCACCCATTCACATCAGTTTTTATTCCACCCATGATATAGTGCATGCCGGGCTTAATCGGTATAGGCTCATTGATGATGTTTACTCCGGCAAAATCCTGACCAATATCTACAATCTGGGTAAGCCGCTCACGTATGAGATCCTCTCCCAAGTGCCTCAAATCCAAGTAAACACATCCATCGACCCCGCGACCCTGGTCAATCTCTGTTTGTTCTGCCCGAGATACCACATCTCTCGAAGCCAACTCCATCATATTTGGCGCGTATGTCTCCATAAAGCGCTTCCCTTCGCTGTTTAGAAGATAAGCGCCCTCTCCTCTCGCGCCTTCTGTGATCAGCACTCCACTTCCTTTAAGAGTTGTAGGATGATATTGAACCATCTCCATATCCATTAGAGATGCACCCGAAGCATAAGCTTGTCCTATACCGTCTCCAGTAACGATCAGAGCATTTGTGCTAGGCTCGAATACTCGGCCTACTCCACCTGAACACATAATTACGGTCTTTGCTCGAATTACATAAACTCTACCTGTCGCTATCTCCAATGCAGTAACTCCACAACACACACCTTCCTCAATAATCAAGGACAACACAAACCATTCCTCATAAACTTGAATGGATAATTTCATAAGTTGTTCGTATAGTACGTGCAACATCGCCTGCCCCGTGAAATCTGCAACGAAAAATGTTCGAGCTTTTTGCTGTCCACCAAAGGCCCTTGTACCTAATAAACCCCGGTCATCTCGGTTAAATATCACACCCATATGTTCCAAGTTAATTAATTCTTGGCCCGCTTCGGAGCACATAATTTCTATGGCGTCTTGATCGCCTAAATAATCGCTCCCTTTAACCGTATCATAAGCATGATCATTCCAATCGTCGCCTCTATCCGTAAGAGCAGCATTAATTCCGCCTTGTGCGGCATTCGAATGACTTCTTACTGGGTGGACCTTGCTGACAACAGCTACATTCGCTCCCATTTCCTGGGCGGAAAGCGCTGCTCGCATACCAGCTAACCCTGCTCCTATAACTAAAACATCATGCTCTAACAAGGGCCTTGCCTCCAAAAAT
>CAJXDJ010000012.1 GCA_913052045.1 uncultured Dehalococcoidia bacterium | reverse complement strand
ATAAATTCTCATCAGAAGATGAAGCAAGAAGTTTAGCAGTAATGAGACAAGCAGAAGCACATACTTCTGACCACAGTATATTTGATAGTTATTTAGCAAACTACACAGTAAGTAGATAAAAAATGCCATTAATTAGCCGAACCATTCCTAATTTGGTGCAAGGCATTTCACAGCAACCTGAAATCCTGAGACTGAACAGTCAGGCTTCAGAACAAATTAATGGCTTCAGCTCAGTTGTCGAGGGATTAAAAAAAAGACCAAACACTACACATATAGCTAAAATATCAGCAACAACTATAGGCAATGCTTATATTCATACAATTAATAGAGATACTGCTGAAAGATATATTGTCGTAGTAAAAAGCTCTCTCTTCTTCTTCTGAATAATTGTTCAGATATCGGGTATTGTAAATGCCGTGACTCATGAAATCCCAGTTTCTAGCCACCATAGCTTTGGCTATTTCTGGATAATGCTCTAGTACGGCCATATTCAAGGAAGCAGTACATCTTATGTTATACCTGTCTAGAGGCTCCAACATTCGCCAAAATCCCACCCTATTCCCGTAGTCACAATATGCGTAGTCTCGTGCGTCAGGATAGGGCATACGCGGCCATGGATCACGAATGCCATCATAGTGGGGCAAATATTCGTAATGCTCCACGTTAGGGGAGACCCAAAAGGCTACTCGTTCCCCGTTTGGCCATTTGATGATAGGACGATCTACCATAGGCAAATAATCCACTCGGCCAGAAATTAAACCAGATCTAATGTCCTTCTCTCCTGTCATTCAATTTCTGGTAATCAGACTGAACTTTAGAAAGAGCTTCGCGTCTCAAAGCCTGCAATTCATCCCTTTCCCGTGAGGCCCACTTTTGGGAGGTCTCCAAATTTGTGAGAGAATCCTGAAAATGTGGCATAACATAACGAGAAATTAGTTCGTAGCTATGCTTAACCTGTTCTCTAGTACCCCACTCTGTAGATTGTATGAGCAGTCCCCCAAACCCCCCACTCATTTCATCTAACCTATATATAAAGTCAATAAGATCATCGGGTGTTCCTACACACCATTGGTTCTGTTCTACCATGTAATCTATTAATTTATCCGCAGGCCCATCGAACCCAGATGCGTTACCAAGAGTACCTTCTAGATAGTCCTGTTGATACAATCCAGCCTTTTTTCTCGCTTGAGCAAAAGCTTCCTTTCTAGATTCAGCGATATGAACGTTTAGGACTAATTTCCATTCGCATCTATCCACAACTTTACCGTATTTCTCAGCGGTTTCCTCAGCGATATTCCAATAGTCCCTCAGGGACGGTCGTTCAATGCCAGGCAATGCTACACTACTACCCCTGGGAACGCTTATAGACAAAATTCCGATACCATACTTACCTCCGAGAATCATACCTGAAGGCGATTGGGAGGCAGCTACAGCGATAGGCATATGTGGCTTCGTATACGGCCTTAGGTGAAGAAGTCCCCTGTTAATTTCAAACCAGTCTGATTTATAAGTTATAGGTTCAGTCTCTTTCATCAACCTGAGTATTATCCCTAAAGATTCATCCATCCTTGGTCGTTGGGTTGGCGGATGAATGCCCAGCATAACTGCATCAGAAACAAGAGCACCAGGGCCTACCCCCAACATCGCCCTTCCCCTAGTCATATGATCAAGTTGAACCATTCTCTGGGCCACCATAAACGGATGATGATATGGCAAACTAAGCACACCCGTGCCAAGCTTAATATGCTTCGTTCTCTCTGCAGCAGCTACGAGAAACATCTCTGGAGATGCTATAGTTTCCCAACCCCCGCTATGATGCTCTCCTACCCAAACTTCGTCATAATCTAGATCGTCTAACCATCTGATTAGTTCCAAGTTCCGCTCGAAACTAACTGTCGGATTTTCTCCGACTGGATGGAATGGAGCCAGAAATATGCCAAATTTCATTCTTTGAGGTAGCGTCATATTCTTCCTCTTTGGTTACATCATAACAATTCTTTAGTTTCTAAGTATGATTCGAATTCCGTCTCCAACTTTTTGCCATAAAGTGTAATCGCATTATCCCAAAGTATCTTCTTCTTTGCCTGGTCTGATATAGGTTGCTCCAAAAATGAAGGTCTAACTGATTTAGGGTCCGGAGCATCCGGGTGTGGATAATCTGTATTGAAAACGATGTGGTCATCCCCGAGATAGTCCACAGTATATTTCATTGACCCCTCATCAGCATCAGCGGATATGATGCATTGGCGCATAAAATACTCGCTCGGTTTCAACGTCAGCAGTGTTGAATCTCCAAACGCCGACTGTCTACCTTCAGCATGGGCATCTAGTCTATCTAGCCAGAAAGGCACCCATCCGACATTCGATTCTAAGATTCCAACACGCAGCTTTGGATTTCTTTCTAAGATTCCCCCAAATATAAATTGGCCGACCGATGCCATATTATCAAAAGCGAACCCTATAGCATGATCTAACGCTGCGAAGGCGCTCTCCTCGCGCTTAATAGAGGCGAAAGGTTGAAACCGACGGCGTAAGTACTCACCGTGACACAAAACAGGCACGTCACAGTCAGTAGCCAATTCCCAAAGAACATCAAATTCTCGATGGTGCAACCACTTTCCATCGGGTAACAATGGAGTTCTGAATGCTACAGCGCCCAACTCTTCAAGCGATCTTTTTGCTTCTTCCATCATCAAAAAAGTATCTCCAGCTGGAAGAACAGCTATGAATTTGAGCCTAGCAGAATTCAAACTACAATAGTCAACGCAAAAATTATGGTAGGCTCTCGATAATGCGGCACCCACATCTGGGTCTTTCAACGAAGCATCAGCGGCAAAGTTTCCGTTGCCCCCAGTTGGTAAAATAACCTGTATATCCCATCCAAACGTATCCATATCAGCCAACCGGATATCAGAAGACCACCATCTGTGATAGGCTTCTCCATATTTTTGTTCCAGCCATCTGTAGGCTTCGGGTGAATGCCCAGTTTTGCCTTCACCCATGGGAATAATTTTCCCATCAGGCTCGTAGACAAAATTAATCCCATTAAGCCCAATTAGCTTAGGAACTCGATCTTTATATGCAGGCTCCAACCATTTATCCCAAAGATCTATGGGCTCGTGGAAGTGCGCATCAGCGTCTATAACTTTCCAATCATTCCACATATGATTACCTCTTCTTTATCAATTTCTACCATAACGATTTTATCAGCACATAAGTCCAATGGACACCCATAAACCTGAATGCTAATATGAATCCACACAGAGATCAAATTGGCAGGTTGAAGGAGCAGGATCATGGTAAAACAAGGTTTGGATTTCTCCAAAATCATCTCCAAAGATGCACCACCACCAGCTCCCCCTCACGAGGGGGATTTTAAATACAACTTTGTTAGCGGCCATACTGATCCTGAAGCCATACCGATAGAAGAGTTGGCCAAATCTGCTGCCAAGGTTATTCGTGAAAAAGGTCGAAAATTAGCCATGTACCACTCTGATGGCGGCCCACTAGGATCCATAGATTTAAGGAAATTTCTTTCGAAAAAGTTGGCGGCGACTAGGGGCATAACGGCCTCACCAGATGAAATAATGATAACTTCTGGATCAACACAAGGGATACTTCTTATCAACGACTCATTTCTCGACCCCGGCGACACTGTGATCACAGAACTATTCACGTACTCTGGGAGTATAAGAGAAGCACGCAGACGCAAAGCAAACGTAATAGGAATACCTTTAGATGATAATGGTCTACGCGTTGATCTAGTGGAACAAAAACTTGAAGAATTAAAAGAGCAGGGAATAACACCAAAATATATATATACAATACCCACGAACCAAAATCCAACTGGCACAAATATGCCTATGGATCGACGAATTAAACTACTAGAGCTAAGCTCAAAATACGGTGTGCCGATTTTCGAAGATGAATGCTACGCTGATTTAGTCTTCGAAGGGGAATGGTTCAAATCAATTAAAGCCCTCGATGAATATAACCATGTGCTCCACATAGGATCTTTGTCGAAATCTCTAGCGCCTGGAGTAAGACTTGGATATTTAGTAGCCCCTACCGAGCTCCTGGCCCAGTTCCTTTCTAGCAAGGTGGATGTAGGAACCAATATGATAACCCCAATGATAGCGGCCGACTTCCTAGAAGAACACTACCAAAATCATTCTGATAACGTTAGGGAAAAACTTCACAGAAAACGAGACACTCTAACCTCTTCATTGAGGGAACATTTCGGTCCTACCGTGAAATTCTTTGTGCCGCGTGGCGGTCAGGTACTCTGGATAGAATTTCCCAAGGGCACTGATACTAAGAAACCTCTAGAAGCTGCAAAAAAACAAGGCATTATTTACAACGCTGGAGCGGACTGGTCTGTAGAACCTGAAAAAGCCTCGAATTTTATTCGTCTCTGCTACGCTAACCCCTCTGAGGAAGCAATTAGGGAGGGAATTGGCAAATTAGCACAAGTTTTTCACGAAGAAATCAGTGTGCCATAAGATATATAGCTACAGTTCAAAAAACCGTCCCTTCAAAATCCTGGCTTAGGCCATCGTATAATTGGTAAACCTCAAAAGATGTGGGCCAATTACGACTCTTTCGTTAGCAGGCTGTTAAACCACCATCGATCACTAATTCTGTTCCTGTAATGAATGAGGATTCGTCTGATGCAAGGAACAATGCTCCAAACGCCACATCAATTGGCTGGCCGACCCGTCCCATTGGGATACGACCAACCCGTTGGGCAGCAACCTCTGTTTCAGCGGTATCAAACATGGGAGTCTCTATAGATCCTGGATTTATGCAATTCACTCTGATCCCCATTTGAGCGTATTCCATAGCTACAATTTTCGTTAATGCCCGTATCGCGCCTTTAGAAGCATTATATGCTGGATATCCTACCCCAACCATCCCAGAAATTGAGGCAATATTCACAATTGATCCCAACCCCGCCTTCAACAAAACTGGCATCGCAGTTTTGCACCCCAAAAAGGCACCCATTGAGTTGATCTCCATGACACGTTTCCAAGTCAAAACCGTAGTGGAATTCAAGGAATGTCGCTCAATAACACCAGCATTGTTTATAAGGATATTGAGTTTCCCAAAAGATTTTTGTGTGGCCTGAATTGCCGCAATCCAATCGTCCTCAGATGAAACATCTAGTTTAATGAAAAGTGATTCGCCCCCGCGTGAATTAATCTCATCAACAACTTTAAGCCCCTGTTCCTTTGATATACCTGTCACCACTACTTTTGCCCCCTCTATGGCAAAAAGCTTGGCCTCTTCGGCCCCCATTCCACTAGTAGATCCAGAAATTAAGGCCACTTTCCCGGATAACCTATTCATTGCGATGTCCATCCCCCATCTATAACAAGTTCTGAGCCTGTTACAAATGAGGATTCATCTGATGCTAGATACAGTGCTCCATAGGCCACCTCAATACTCTCTCCCCATCTACCCAAAGGTATCAAATTTTGCCAATCTTTCTGACTATGTGGATCATTCTTCATCATGTCCGTTCTAATAATCCCTGGATGAATAGAATTGACTCGGATATTATCACCCGCGTGCAAACATGCTAAATTCTTTGTCATAGATCGGACTGCTCCTTTTGATGCATTATATGCAGGATATCCCAATCCCACGATTCCAGATATTGAAGAAATGTTGACTATCGAACCCCCTCCTATTTTTTGCATTTCTGGAACAACAGACTTGCAACCCCATAAAACACCCTTGGCATTGACATCTAAAACCTTATCCCATCCTTCTAAAGTAACACTGTCTAGGTCTTCTCGTATTAAGATCCCTGCATTATTGACTAAGACATCCACAGACCCAAACGTGGAAATTGTTAGTCTAACAGCATGTTCCCAATCATCTGGATTAGTCACATCTAAATAAGTAAATATGCACTGTCCTCCGATGGATTTGATCCGTTTGGCTATTTCTATACCTTCTTCCTCTAGGACATCACCTATAACAACGTTCGCACCTTCTTGAGCAAACAACTGGGCCTCTGCAGCTCCCATGCCCCTTGAACCTCCGGTAATCAAAGCCACTTTATCCAATAATCTCATACTTGCCCCATCAAATTCCTGCACTTTTTATCCCTTGGGATTCCTAACATCTCGAATTAAGTTCGATACCACACTGCCGCTAAATTGTAACCCAATCACTAGCACCTATCCAATCACTATTCTAGTAGAACGACAACTGACATCCTAATTCCAAGATTAGAAAGAACTAGGCAGATTGAAGCTCTGTCTGGTATATTAGAACAATATATAAAGTTTTAGCATAGGAGTTTCTTATTAATGGCCTACGTCAGCCTCAACGAAGGCGAAACGCCTGAAAGTCTGGTCAATAGATTCCGATCGGCGGTTCAACGCTCAGGTATATTGCGTGAGCTAAAGAATAGGCGTTATTTCAAAACCAAGAGCCAGAAAGTTAGGGAAGCCGCGCAAAGGGCTGCTCGTAGGGCCCGACGCCGCAACCGACCCCAGACTTAAACCCCTACACCTGATTCCCTGAATTCACAAAGTTAGACCCCCTACCATAGCAGACTCTTTGACAAGTTTATTGTCTTTCGTTACGGTTAAATCAAATAAAATCACGAGGTAGCGATGAAAGGCCGAGTCGCGGTGTGTAAAGAACACAGCAAACCTTTTGTGATAGAAGAATATGAAGTCCAAGCTCTGGAACCCGGATCTATTTTATTGGAGATGAAACAAGCCGGAATCTGTGGCTCAGATCTACACTATTGGAGAGGAGATCTGACAAACGTAAAACTGCCCAAGTCTGGAAGAGTAATGGGCCACGAAGGGTTCGGCACCGTGCATTCCCTCGGGAAGGGTGTAAATAGAGATTCGTTGGGTAAATCCCTCAGAGAGGGTGATAGAGTTGTGCATACGGCTATCTTTCCTTGCAACCACTGCCACATGTGTTTGAAAAGCATGGAAAACCTCTGTATCAATCGTCCGTTACCAGCTGCGGGGGTCCATCCTTACTTTACAGGAACATTTGGAGACTTTCTTTATTTGCCACCACTGCATCCAGTGTTTAAAGCTCCAGATTCCCTACCAGACGAAGTACTAGCCCCAATTAATTGTGCCACAGGGACAGTAACCAACGGACTGATTTCGGCCGGAGCGACCCAGGGACAGACAATCGTCATCATTGGAGCAGGTGGACTTGGGCTGACCGCTACAGCCGTAGCCAAAGATATGGGAGCAGACCAAGTTATTGTACTAGACCGACTGGAAAATAGGCTCCAGTTGGCACTAGCATTCGGCGCAGACGAGATTATCAATATCGAACATTATTACACCGTAGAATCTAGGCTAGAAAAGGTGAAAGCTCTCACAAACCAAAGGGGAGCAGACATTGTCATAGAACTAGTTGGGAAACCAGATCTCCTCACTGAAGGTATCCCAATGCTTGATAACGGAGGGACATTCTTAGAAATTGGCGATATAGTCGCGGGTGGGAAAGCGGAAATAGATCCCTCATTGCTCCTTATGGGAAAACGAATCATTGGATCCCTTATGTACCCTGCACATCTTATCCCTAGAATGATGGATTTCTTGGAACGTAATTTAGAAAAACGCCCGTTTGCCAGCCTAGTTTCCCATAAGTTTCCTCTCTCAGATATTAATCATGCCTTCGCCGAAGCTGAATGGGATTCACGGCAAACGGAGGTAACTAGGGCCGTATTAATACCATAATGAAATTTGTCCGCTGTTAAATACAAAATCCCCCTAGGGACGATCAAGTTGTTTATGAAAGAACAAAAATATGTAAGACTGCGATGGAAATGAGCCCAAACTGTCAAGATAGTTTACAAACTCCTTCCGTATTTTCTATGGCCGTTCGGCAACTGGAGATTGTGGCAGACCTAATCGGATTGGACGATGGAGTACGTCGTATCCTAAGTAGTTGTGAAAAGGAGTTCACAGTGAACTTTCCTGTAACAATGGACGATGGCACAGTGAAATCGTTCTCTGCTTATCGTGTTCACCATAACACCACTTTGGGACCTGCGAAGGGAGGGCTTCGGTTTCATCCAAATGTACATCTTGACGAAACCAAAGCTCTTGCAATGTGGATGACCTGGAAATGCGCTATCGCGAACATTCCCTACGGAGGCGGTAAAGGGGGAGTGACATGCGAACCTAATAAACTTTCCTCAATCGAACTTGAGCGTCTTACCAGACGACTAGCAAGTGAGATGTCACCCATAATGGGCCACAATATGGATATACCAGCCCCGGATGTAAACACAAATGAACAAATCATGTCCTGGATTATGGATACCGTTAGCTCGCAAATAGGTCGTACATCTCCCAGCGTTGTAACCGGCAAACCAGTGGCCATAGGTGGCACTGTGGGTAGGAAAGAGGCAACGGGTAAAGGTGTTTCGATCATCACAAAAGAAACCCTCAAGAACCACAAAATCCCCTTGAAAGATTGCCGAATCGCCATCCAAGGTTTCGGATCTGTAGGTTACTGGAGTGCTAAATTTTTGAACGATATGGGATGTAAAATTATTGCAGTTAGTAATATTCACGGTGCAATTTTCAATAATAATGGATTAGACATCAATTCCTTAGGAAATCATCAACTGTCAAATCCTAATCTTGCCACGTTCCCTGGAGTAGACACCATTTCGAACAAGGAATTACTGTCCTTACATTGTGATGTTCTCATCCCGGCCGCACTAGAAAGACAAATCACAGCTCAAAATGCTGACCAGATTAACGCCCGTATCCTGGTTGAAGCTGCCAACGGGCCAACAACTCCAGAGTCAGACATAATTTTACAGGAAAAAGGAATTCATGTGATCCCAGACGTAGTTGCTAACTCTGGTGGAGTTATTGTTTCCTACTTTGAATGGGTCCAAGACCTAGAACACATTTTCTGGGATTTGGAAGAAGTTAATTCAAGGCTAACCACCCTGATAATAAACAGCCTGTCAAAGGTCAGAAACACTGCAGAGAGGTATAAGACAACGCTAAGAACTGGGGCTTTGGCACTCGCAGTTGAAAGGATAGCTCATGGTCTAGCCTTGAGAGGTATCTTTCCGTAGGCCAATTCAATAAAGAGCCCAGGTATGCCTGGGCTCTTTATAAGTCGTTTTTTCTACTGATTTATATGAATCGTAAGATCAGCGCTTTGACCTTGGAGCAACAAGGGATTGAATACTGCAATCGTGTGAGTTCCAGTATCCTCGATAGTTATTGCCTCAAGGAACTCTCCTTGGGCATCTTCCGCTTGAACAACGTTATATACTGCCTCTAAATTAGGTTGGCCTTCAACTCCGGCTTTTAGGAAAATGACCTCATCGTATTCATTTGTAACAGCCACTGTCACTTTAGTAGAAACTCCTGCCTGGCCAATAGAGGAGGCCGAACCTCCTGTACTATGCCCTTCCAGTGCAATTTCCACAATCAACACATCTCCAGCCACCAGATCTACCTCTATCGATTCAGAGCTATTAGCCGTTATAAAAAAATGTTCTCTTATGGACGATGGCTCGGATAGCTCACCAACTACTGAGCTACTGGTGTCATCTTCTACCGCATCATCTTCTACTGCATCATCTTCTACTGCGTCATCTTGCACCGCATCATCAGCTGATGCCACACTAGTGTCGCCCGAAGATACTCCAGTCGTTGCAGTGGTTGATTCTTCCCCGCCACAAACCGTCAGCAATGCAGCCAAAATCATTAGGGCTGCCAACAGGGTTAATCTTGACAGTCTCATCTCTTCTCCATTAAGTAAAGTTTTTACGAGCGGATTCCATAAAAGTCCTGGGCAAGAATTCCTTGCTCTCCAGGCAAAAACACATAAACAGCCTCCGAGAACAGGACCTCAGTCCTACAATGTTAGAGTCCGCTTTGGATATGTGTCAAGCCCCAAGAATAGAATGCTAGAGGTCCAGGCACTTAGTAGCCCCTCCAAAGTACAAAAGAGTCTCGCTATAAATCACCTTAACTGAGGATAGCTACTTGGGATAGTAGGAATAGTCAGTGTTTGGTACTATGTGCGAAGTCAGATTAACGAAGGTGCACGAAGGATTGAACCTAAAAGATAAAGCGGGACTCGTAACCGGCGGCGCTAGCGGTATAGGGAGAGAGATCGCTATCCTTATGGCCCACAAAGGTGCCTCAGTAGCAATATTGGATGTGGATTTTGCTAGAGCAGCAGCGGTAGAGAAAGAAATAGGCAACCAAACCAAGCAAAGTTTGGCAATACCAGGCGATGTCTCTATCGCAGGCCAAGTAGAAATGGCCTACAAAACTATGCTATCGGAGTTTGGACGCCTTGACATCCTAGTAAACTGTGCGGCTATAGGCACCAATGAAACCACTCTAACTACGACAGAGTATTTATGGGAAACGATCATGAGCACCAATTTAAAAGGAGTATTCATCTGTTCAAAACTTGCTGTGGAGATTATGCTCAACCAGGGGCACGGGGGAAGCATTATTAACATTTGTTCCACCGCAGCAAACAACGCCAGGGTTGGTGGGATTGCCTATTCTACTTCTAAAGCAGGTGTCGTACAATTCACCAAATCACTGGCCTTAGAAATGGGTCCTTACGGTATCAGGGTAAACGCCGTATCTCCATCATTGACCGATTTTGATCATGGTCAAAATCCCAAATCTACCTCCTCATACAGGAAAGCCTTCATAGAACAGACCCCTCTGGGGCGTACCGCCCAGGCCGTAGAAATAGCTAACACAGTTATTTTCCTCGCATCTGAAGATGCCAAGTTTATAACGGGCGAAGTTATTCATGTTGATGGAGGCTATTCAGCCGGAAAATTCACTGTGAAAGATTAACTTGGAGGAAAGTTGGATTTTAAGAATAAGTCAGCGGTTATAACCGGTTCCGGCCAGGGTATTGGGAGGGCTATAGCCTTAGAATTAAGTAGAAGGGGAGCTCAAGTCCTGGTCTGTGATATTAACGAGAGCAGTTTAAACAAAGTCGTGAAGGAGATTAACTCAAACGGAGGCAAAGCTATCGGGATCAAAGCCGATGCTACGGATCCCGATCAAGTAAGTGGCTTGATAACCAAAGCCCTGGATAATTTTGGCAAAATAGACATCCTTGTAAATAACGTGGGTGGAAGCGGCAACAAGAATGCCAATGGAATAACCGAAATATCTGACGAACTTTGGGATCAAATCATGGATCTCAATCTCAAATCTATGTTCCTATGCAGTCGCTCTGTGGTACCACACATGATTTCCAGGAATTACGGTAAAATTGTTAACATTAGTTCCATGGCTGTAAAAGGGAATTTCAGAGTTCGCGGAGCAGCGGCGGCAATTCCATATGCGGGAGCTAAAGCCGGGGTCGTAGGTTTCACGGCTCAATTAGCAAAGGATTTGGGACCCTCGGGAGTTTATGTTAATGCCGTCATGCCTGGCCATATTCTGAATGAACCCGGTAGCCGAATGGCCGAACGGATAAACAAGATGTCGGATTCTGAAAAGCAAACAACAATTCAACACATACCATTAGGTCGTCGAGGTAAGCCAGAAGAAGTAGCCAGAACCGTCGCTTTCCTAGCCTCTGATGATGCATCTTACATAACAGGTACAGTGATCGAAGTCTCTGGAGGTATGTAGTAGGAAGAAAATTGCTGAGAGTAAGCACACCATTCTTTTGAGTAATTACTTTTTATCCAGTAACCCCTCTTTTTATCCACTCCACGACCCGTTCTCCAATCATGATTGTCGTAGCGTTGGTGTTAGCCCTTATAAC
>CAJXDJ010000011.1 GCA_913052045.1 uncultured Dehalococcoidia bacterium | reverse complement strand
TTAGCACCTTTAGATATAAGGAAAATATATGGTGTTGGACCTAAAAAAGTTAAGAAATTGTATGAAGAACACGGGGTTGTTACTATTGAGGATGTACGTGCGTTACTTGAAGAGCATCCTGGTTCACTAAATAACAAGCAAAAGATTGGGGTTCGATATTATGAACACCTACTTGAAAAGATTCCTCGCGATGAAATTGATGAATTCAGAGGGATTTTTGAAGATATGGTAGATGAAACAATGATGATGTCTATCAATGGCAGTTACCGGCGTGGACTACCAGAATCAGGAGATATAGATGTTTTAATTGCTTCCTGGATAAGAGATCTATCCGTTATTTTCCCCTTTTTCATCCCGTGGTTGCTTATGATGCTTGATCCTACAATTTTGAATTCGCCGTCGGTTCCTACCCGCATGATAACCGTTCTAATTTTGCTAGTACCTACATCGATTGCCGAGTAAAAATTGGTTTTTGACATCTTGGTTCCTCTTTGTTTAGCTTTTATGTGTAATTTCTTTCGGGAGTTTTTGGACAATCCTTAGTTTTGCGCTGCGGCTACGGGGGTTAGATAGAATCTCTTCTAGAGTAGGTTTAATTACTTTACGAGTTATAACTTGTATGGAGGGTTTGTGCGTGCAGGCGCAAACATCAAGACCTGGAGGACAGATGCAACTACTTGAACCCTCACGGAAAACTGTCTTCACTATTCTATCTTCGAGGCTGTGATAACTGATTACAGCTAATCGTCCAAATGGGGCTAGGAGAGATATGGCTTGATCTAACCCTTGTCTAAGATTATCTAGCTCCTGATTTACTGCAATTCGTAGGGCTTGGAAAGTACGGGTAGCTGGATGGATAGTTTCTTTGCGACGGCCCAGAATTCTTAATATCAAGTCAGCCAATTGGGACGAAGAATCGATTGGGCGATTATTGACTATCGCTCTAGCAATCATTCGGGATTTCCTTTCTTCGCCATAATTGTATATGAGGTTCGCAAGTTCTTTTTCTGCCATATTGTTAACTAATTCGGAGGCTTTAGGACCCGTTGTGTCGAAACGCATATCCAGAGGTTCGTTTTTTTGGAAGCTGAATCCTTTCCCCGAAGAGTTGAGTTGGATTGAAGAAAAACCAAGATCTAGTAAGATACCGTCTGCTCTACCAAAATTTATTGAGTGGGCATGATCCCCCATTTTCGAGTAAGAACCGTGGATAATGCTCAAATTTGTTGTGAATTGTTTAAATCGATCTCTTGCTGCTTTAACTGCTGTTAGATCTACGTCAAACGCAAGGACTTTCCCACCAGGGAGACAATGTCTGAGTATCTGCTCGGTGTGGCCACCTCCACCTAATGTGCCATCAACATAGGCCCCCCCGTCTTTTACGCTTAATCCTTCGACAACTTGTTTTATTAGGACGGGTATGTGTTCGGAACTAGAGGATACATTGGGTCCCGTAAAACCATACGTAGCTGTTGAGTGAACTAGAAGAGTAGACGTTAGAGTGGTCACCTGGTCTCCTTTAGATTAAAGTTTTTTCGCGTGCTAGAAGATATTGGCACACGCGCCCTTGGGGTGCATCCGGTTAATCTATAGACCGTAAAGAGGCCTTTAAGGAGCCAAGAAACGAACCACTTGGGGACGATTCTCGAGTTTCCCTGGAAATCTAATCCTTCCACTTATACCGAAGGTAGATTTGCCAGGTTATGTTCACTACACTATCACTAAATTAACATAATTACAATATTATTTTGAGAATTATTTTAAATAAACCTTTAAATTATTGAAAACTTAGTATTGTTGCAGCAATTTTTATGAGAATGGAGATCTGTTCGATTCTATGGGGAGATGGCTATAGACCAAAATATCCAATCAGTGAGGGTATGGAGCAAGATATAGAACGGGTCAAGAGATTGTAGCTGACGATGGACTCTTGGTAGTTATGAGGTCGACTGTGATACCATCTGATATACCATGATTACCTTAGGGATTTTGACGATAAGTACGAGCGCCTCCCAAGGGGATAGGATTGATTCAAGTGGGGAAATCATAAAGGAAGGCTTTGGCTCGCCACTTTTTCGGTTGGAGGCCTATGAGGTCGTTCCAGATGGAATTGACGTAATAGAGAGGAAACTAAGGTATTGGGCTGATCGTTTGAAATTGAATTTGGTGGTGACGACTGGTGGTACAGGGTTGGGGCCTAGTGATGTAACTCCCGAAGCCTGCAAAAAGGTGTTCGATAAAGAGGTCCCGGGGTTGGGGGAGGTCATGCGGGCAAAGACATTTGAGAAGACTCCGCTGTCTGTGCTTAGCCGTTCGGTTGCTGGGATAAGGAAGACCACGTTGATCGTTACGCTCCCAGGGAGTCCAAAAGCAGTTAAGGAATGTTTAGAGGTAATTATACCAATTATACCCCACGCTATAGAGATACTAAACAACGACCGTGGACATGGTAGATAGCTTTAGAGGATAAACCTATGAACATCGATATTTTGAGTGTTTTTCCAGAGATGTTTGTAGGGCCTTTTGACCATAGTATTGTCCGGAGGGCTCAAGAGAATGATTTAGCAAATGTATCGGTTCACAACCTGCGCACGTTCAGTCATTGTCGGAGGGGCATAGTAGACGACTATCAATTTGGTGGGGGGCCAGGAATGGTTATGAAACCCGACCCAATATTCGAAGGTGTCGAAACTATATTAATGGACCTTTCACAGATTGAGATGGCTAAAACCCGGGTCATTCTGACCTCTCCACAAGGCAATATGTTGACCCAGGAACTGGTTGCAGAATTCGCCCAGCAGTTGCATTTGATAATAATCTGTGGTCATTATGAAGGGGTCGACGAGAGGGTTAGAGAAAATCTAATAACTGATGACATAAGTATAGGAGACTACGTTTTAACCGGTGGAGAAATAGCAGCTATGGTCATTACAGATTCCGTTGTGAGGTTGTTACCTGGAGCAATAGGTTCCCAAGAAAATTTGCTTGGAGATTCCATTTCCAGCGGTCTTTTACAACACCCAATTTATACGCGGCCGGCTCAATTTCGCGATATGAAGGTACCATCCGTATTAGCTTCAGGTCACCACGAGAATATTAAGGTGTGGAGGAGACGAAAAGCTTTAGAAAGGACATTAGAAAGAAGAAGAGATCTACTCGATATCCAAAATTTGAGTTCTGAAGATAAGGACTACTTGGAATCTTTAGGCTACAATCTAAGCCGCTGACAATTATACGAAGGAAGATTTTGTTGCTTAAAGAGTGTGCTGGCCATACAATTACGGGTGGCTAACGTTCAAAGGAGATAGAGAAGGTAATGGACGCCCATCAATTTGTAAAGGTAGAAAGCAACCCCAATATACCTGAATTTGGTTCAGGTGACACCGTCAAAGTTAATTATCGGGTAAGGGAAGGCGATCGCCAACGGATTCAAGGATTTCAGGGCGTTGTGATCAAACAGAGGGGACATGGACCAGGGGCGAATTTTACGGTGAGAAGAGTAACCCAAAATATAGGAATAGAAAGGACCTTTCCTTTTTATTCTCCTTTGATAGCCTCCTTAGAAGTAATTCGGCGAGGTAAAGTTAGACGGGCGCGACTCTATTATCTGCGGGGAAGATTCGGCCGGGCCGCTAGAATTAAAGAAAAGAGTCGTTTTATCAGAGGGAATTAGTAGCGTCAGCAGAAAATAGGACCAGTCAAGATCCCCTCAGGTTCCGATCAGGGAGGGAGTATGGAGTTTGCTGAGGTAGCGGTTGACGCTCCCCTTAGTTTGGAGAACACTCTTACTTACTGTATCCCCAATCACATGAGTGTTAGACCTGGGAATTTGGTTTGGGTCCCGTTGGGGCGTAGGCCAGTACAAGGTGTAGTTTTTTCAGTGTCAGGGTTGCCAAGGGTTTTAGATCCTCGTCAGATCATCTCTGTGATAGGACCCTATCCAGTTCTTTCTACCAAAAATCTAGACTTGGCGAAATGGATAAGTAGCTATTACATGTGTTCGCTTTATCAAGCAGCTGCCCTATTCTTGCCTCCTGGATTCAAAGGACAGGTTAATGCTTTTATCTCTGTGACTGATAGCAAAAACTGCAAAGGCGTTGTTAAAGATGATGAAAAAGATGTTCTGAACTATATACGTTGCAAAGTAGCGGTTCCTGAAAATATCGCAAGAAGGGATATGGGGACAAAAAAGATGGCTACTTTGGCAAAACTTGTAAGGAACGGCGTATTAAGAAAGAGTTGGGTTATTTCTCGTAAAAGGAGTAAGCCTAGATTTACATTATCGATTTCTAATAGGAATATTGGAGATCACTTATTGTCTGGGCTGGACCGGACTGCTCCTAGACAGGCAAGTTTGTTACGAACGTTGGTTGATGCTTCACAATCGATTCCTGCAAAGGAGCTTAGGGCAAAATTTGGATCGGCATCTTTAAATGGGTTGATAAAGAAAGGCCTGGTTATTCGGGAATGGTCTAGGGTTGTTGTGTCTAAACAGCTTGGAAAAGTGCAACACAAAAGGGATAGCATTGTTTTGAATCCTGAGCAAGAAATGGCTGTTCAGGAAATAGGGAATGCGCTGGGAAAAGAGCGTTCAAGTCAGAGCTTTCTATTATATGGCGTAACAGGTAGCGGTAAGACAGAAGTTTATCTCAGAGCTCTGGAAAGGTGTGTTTTCGCCGGTCGACAGGGTTTGATGTTGGTTCCAGAGATATCCTTGACGCCACAGATGATGAATCGTGTTAATGAGCGATTTCCTGGACGGACTGCGATTATACATAGTGGTCAAACCTTGAGGGAGCAGTTTGATACCTGGTGGGGTATATGGGATGGATCCTTCGATGTAATAGTAGGACCTAGAAGTGCTCTATTTGCTCCTGTCTCCAATTTAGGATTGGTGATTATAGATGAGGAGCATGAGTGGACTTACAAACAGCAAGACAAACCCCCGCGGTTTCATGTCCGAGAGACGGCCCTTAAATTAACTCAACAAGCCGATATACCCGTAGTCTTGGGGACAGCTACACCCGATGTCACAACATTCAATAGGGCTCAAAGGTCTAGGCATAAACTTTTGATATTGCCGAACAGGATTGGCCATAATCATATGCCACGGGAACTGGCTAAGGTTTACCTAGTGGATATGCGCAAAGAGTTAAGGGAGGGGAATAGGAGTCCCTTTAGCCGGAGATTATCAAAAAGCTTATTAGAAACGATGGCTAATGGTAAGCAGGCCATGCTTTTTTTGAATAGGAGAGGGTCCGCAACTTTGGTGCAATGTCGTGATTGCGGGAATATATTAGGGTGTAAAAGGTGTGATGTTTCATTGACATATCATCGAGATATTGGACTTGTATGTCACCAGTGCGCTCGCCGCGAATCCCCGCCAGAACGTTGTCCAATTTGCGTAGAAGGGCACATTCGATACTTGGGGTTGGGAACCGAAAAAGTCGTGGTGGAATTAGAGGGCCTGTTCCCCGGCATCAGGGTTAGCCGTTGGGACAGTGATTCTAAATCCGATAAAGGTAACTATCATAAAATTATGGAAGAGTTTTCTAGTGGTCGCACACAAGTTTTGGTGGGAACTCAAATGATTGCTAAGGGATTGCATTTTCCAAATGTCAGTGTTGTAGGAGTTGTCCAGGCTGATATAGGCTTATACTTCCCGGATTTCAGAGCAGGAGAACGAACTTTTCAGTTGTTGTGCCAGGTTGCAGGGCGAACGGGACGGGGTGTGGATCATGGAGAAGTAATATTCCAAACGTATCTACCTGATAACTATGCCATTAGGACTGCGTCCCAGCAAGATTATTACAACTTCTATATCCAAGAGATGGTGTTACGGAAACAGCAGAGGAATCCTCCATTTAGCCGGCTGGTTCACATGATATATGTTCATACAAACGAAGAGGCGTGTAAGAAGGAAGCTTCAATGATGGCCAGGACATTGAAGTCTGAAATCTATAATGAAGGTATGGGTGATTTAGAAATTGTTGGACCTGCCCCAGGTCACCCTACAAGGATTCGAGGAAGATATAGGTGGCATATGATTATTAGAGGGTTAAATCCACACCTTTTGCTAAACGGAAGGATCTTCCCCAAAGGGTGGAGCGTTGACGTAGACCCAGTAAATGTCCTCTAGGAATACATTTTCCTTTACACAACAATAAATAACGTGTTATTTGGTTATCGCGAGTCGTCTAGACTTTTTCCAGTTTTGTCTAAGTGCACAGTAGTCGTTTTATGGATCAAATGATCATATGCATATAAAATGGTTGTTGTGGATGTGAATTCGAATCTCCAAGTCATTGGATTTGTACTAATAAATGGAGTGAGGCTATAATTCGATGCAATTTTTATTGTAAGGTGTGATGATTGTCCGTTTTACCACTTATATATGCCCCGCATCCAGTTCTGGATCGCCCGACTACGAGAATTTCGAAGGTCGACTCTAAGATACAGAAGCTCATTGACGATATGATAGAAACTATGCACGCAAACCTTGGTGTCGGACTTGCTGCAAATCAAGTTGGTATTCCCTTGCGAATTGCAGTAATTCAGGGCCCTGATGATATAAAACCTCTGATCCTTATAAATCCGGAGATAGTGAAGAGAGAGGGCCGACGTGAGTTGACCGAGGGTTGTTTGAGTATACCTGGTTATCAGGGCGAAGTTGGACGGTCTGTTACGGTCAAAGTCAAGGCTATGAACATAAATGGAAGGTTCTTTCGAATTAAGGCAGAAGGTAATCTGTTGGCTCAGGTCTTGGAGCATGAGACAGATCATTTAGACGGGAAACTTTATGTCGAACGATTGTTAGGTAAGGACCGGATTTATAAGATAGAAAGAGATTTAACAAATGAGGTGGAGGGCTCTGATCATGCTGCGCCCTCTACCGAAACTCGTTGATTTTTTATGATATCTGGACTCTCCACACGTTCAAATTTGGAGTCTAGCTTCACACCATTTCTCTTAAATTTCCAACAATGGTTGATTAACAGGAATGTTGGAATATATGTTGTGGGAGGATTTATTAGAGACCTTTATCTTGCTAGAGGCCCTAAAGATTTGGATTTACTCGTTGATGGTGACGTGGAACATCTTGGCCATGATATTGCTCGTATATTCGGAGGCGCGTTTATTAAACCTGGGAATAGGCATTCTGTAGTTAAGGTAGTGTTTGAGAAGCATGGGCTATCTCTTGACCTAACTCCGTTGAAAACAACGTTACAAGAAAATTTGATGGCTCGGGATTTTACAATAGACGCCTTGGCTGTACCGATACGTGACCTAACTCGGGGCGACTGGAAAAGTATTGTTATAGATTTTACTGGCGGTGTGCAAGACTTGTCTCGAAAACTCATTAAAGCAACTGGTGAGAGGGTAATCGCATCAGACCCTTTACGAATGTTGAGAGCGGTGCGATTAGCAAAGGAGTTAGGTTTTACTTTAGAAACAACAACTGAAAGTTATATAAAAAAATACTCAAGCTGTATAGACTTGGTAGCAACTGAGAGAATTAGAGATGAGTTTTTGGCCATTCTCTCATTAAATGACTCGAAAGATAGTTTGTCTAAACTAGACGATTTGGGTCTCTTATGCCGTATAATTCCTGAGTTGCATTTCGCAAAGGAGGTGGACCAGCCTAGAGAACATTATTGGGACGTGTTTAACCATACGATAGAAAGTGTTGGGGAAGTGGAATTAGTTACAGACCGACTTGAAACTAAGGAGTCGATGTGTGATGTCTACTGGGACGATCGGATAGAGAAATATTTCCGATGTCCCCTTACTCTAGGTTACGACCGGCGAACATTTGTTAAACTCGGGGCTCTTTTTCATGATATTGGAAAGCCACATACAAAGACCAACGACGAGTTTGGCCGAACCCGTTTTCTGGGTCATGGAAAAAGAGGCGCAGCGATAGCAGGACGACGCATGAGACTTCTCCGATTTAGTTCCAAAGCTATAAAATTTGTTGAGCTAATGGTAGGACACCACCAAAGGCCATTTCAATTGACCAATAGTTCTAATCCGCCGACAAAAAAGGCCATTTATCGCTTATATCGAGATCTTGGTATCGAAGCGACTGGAATTTTGTTCTTGGGCCTGGCAGACTATCGTGCGGCTAGGGGCCCACTTCTGGATATCGAGGATTGGGAACGCAAAGTCCAAATTGTTAATCATGCACTAGTGACGTACAAGGAATGGAATAAGAAAACAAAAAGGGCGCGGTTGTTGACTGGCGATGATCTGATCAATATATTTCGGATCGAGCCTGGACCCCAATTTGGCCCTTTGTTGGATGGCGTGGAAGAAGCATGGCTATCTGGGTCAATTCGGACCCGGATAGAGGCCATGGGATGGGTGAGAAGTAGGCTAAACATAAAATGAGTAAGAGCTTATAAATTGCGTAGAAAAAATTTAAGGACATTATTTTTCATTAGTTTGCTGGTAATGCTTGCAGGGCTAATTGTTGGGTTCGAATCGATAGATTTGCCAGGCAATCAGTTTGATAGAGATAATAACGGCCCGGTGGGTCTACTTCTTGGCCTTGATCTAAAGGGGGGAGCCCATCTCGTTTATAGCGCTGAACAGCCGGTTAATGTCAACATGATTTTGGATAAACCAAAATCCGAACAAGAGGTTAGACGGGCACTTGATTCCCTTGGTATAGGCAGTGCCAACATTAACACGTATCTCAGAGAAAGATTTTTTGTGGAGATTCCCGACCTAGAAGATAACGAGATTGATCAGTTTATCTCTACTATGGAGGAAGAAATTGGACCTGTAGAGGAATTCGATCATTATCGTGAGGAGAGGACTAAGGTCTCCTTGGTGGCCAAAGTCGGTCCGAGTAAACAACAGATAGAAAGCGTCTTTTCTGGTCTTGGGTACCGCGACTTCGAAGTAAGGACTAGTATGAGTACAGTTTTCACGGTTGCAGGCCTGCCAGACGATATTGACCCCGAAGCAATCGAGATATTGCGAGATGGGCTCGATGAAATATATCCGCTTAATGATATACAGGTTTACCCGGATGATCGGGAAACTCAATTGGCTTTGTTCTTTCACCCACTATTAGCTGAGGGCATCATCCAATCCGTTCTCGCAAAATTGGAACATAAGATAGCTGTAGTGTTAACCCAGGATGGAGAAAACTTTTCTACTACGATAGAAGCATTAGAAGATTCCCAGAAAGAGGAATTAAAGGAGCAAATTAGCGATGAGATTCATGGGGTAGACTCTGTTGATGTCGTTTCTGATGATGTTGTCTTACTTGAGATTACCTTTGTGGGAGGTCAAGATCAGGGTAACTTAGAAGAATTCTTTGTTAACCAGGGACGGATTGATCCACGAGTGACTGCCACCGAAGGCAAGGACTATCAGTTAGAACTGGCGAGCCTCGATTATAACCGAGATCTTTCCCTGGAAGAAGAAATGGTTGGGCAGCTTGGTGGGATGGAATCCTTTGATCTTATTCGACAGGATACTACTGACTCACTTATGGATGGTGTGGTAGATACTATTAAAAGACGTGTGAATGCCTTTGGCATTACCGAACCAATTGTTCAACGGCTAGGCGAAGACCGAGTGATCGTGCAGTTGCCCGGGGTTAGTGACTCTAATGTAAATGTCATCTTCAGCAATACCGTCCAAGAGGCAAGGTTAGTTAAAGTTATAGAGGAATCTGGCATCGAAGATATCTCTGCTGATTTGCTCGATCCGGTACCGATTCCTAATGGCTTTGAAATCCTCATTCGCAATATTACGCTTGACGAGAATGCCGGGATATTGGCGAGATATGAGGAAAAGTTTGGACAAATTATAGATTCAAGCTTTGTTGCAGTCCCGGGTACTATGAGGGTTATTTTTCAAAATCAGGCGTCTAGTGAAGATTTGAGATTTGAACTTAGTGATATGGGATATGAAACTCCTATAATTACACCGGCCATGGGGAGCAAATATAGAATTAAGACCCCCGCGCGGTCCGATGATCAAAATGACGAATTGAAAGAATTGTTATCAACGAAATTATCCACAGAGGACCGACCGATTTTCGTTGTTGACTTTGAAATATCCGGAGGAGCTGAGGGAGCAAAGAAACTTATAGGTGAAACAGCGCAGCTTTTGTTCAAAGAACGCACATGTTTGAATCAAGACTGCTCGATTTTTGAAGATAGGGCTGCCGTAGGAAATAATGGAGAATCCTTGACGGGGGACAATCTATCCCAAGCCTTTGCAAGTACACAACAGACTACGGGAGAACCTATAGTCAATTTCGTCTTTGATGGGGATGGGACTAGAGTGTTTCGAGATCTTACAACACGTATAGCTGGAGATCCTACTAAGTGCATTTCCCATTTCTTGGATGGCGAAATGATACTTTGTCCAGTAGTAAATCAGCCGATAATAGCAGGTTCAGGGTTCATTTCCGGGAGCTTTACCCTTAGTGAAGTCAGAACATTATCCATACAGCTCCAGTCCGGTAGTCTCCCAGTAGCCCTTGAATTGGTTCGCGAGAGTACCGTAGATTCTTTGCTAGGGGACGAATCACTTAAAGGGAGTCTTAAAGCTGCAGCCGTTGGCCTAGGATTAATTGGTCTATTCATGCTTTTGTACTATCGAATTCCTGGAATCGTTTCTTCTGTGGCACTTTTGTCGTACGGTTTAATGCTTGTGGCAGTTTTCAAAATGATTCCTGTCACCCTAACATTGTCTGGGTTAGCAGGCTTGGTGTTATCTATAGGTATGGCGGTGGATGCCAACATTCTCATTTTCGAAAGGCTTAAAGAAGAGTTGAGGTCTGGGCGAAGCCTAATGTCTGCTATAGAAATCGGTTTTCGTAGGGCCTGGCCAGCGATACGGGATAGTAACATATCTACTTTAATAACATGTGGAATTTTGTTCTTTTTCGGTAGGGAGTTAGGTGAACCAAGAATAACAGGATTTGCAGTCACTCTAGCTATCGGCGTCTCGTTGAGCATGTTTACTGCGATTGTTGTAACAAGAGCTCTTTTGACATTTCTTGTCTATACTCCACTGGGGACGAAGCTTAGATTTTACTCGCCTGAAGGGGTAAAAAGTGTAAAAAATAACGAGATGGGACGAAGTTAATAATGAATGTGGTTTCGAAAAGAAAATGGTATTTTTTGCTCTCAGCTCTTGTCATTGTGCCATGTGTCATTTCCTTAATAATTCCACCATCATTAAAGGCGGGGATAGACTTTTCTAGCGGATCCGCTATTGAAATGACCTTTATAGAGGACGTTACTGAACATGAGGTTCGTGCGGCACTTGGAGAAATAGACCATAAAGAGGCTAAAGTCCAACAGATGGATTCTCGCACGCTTTTTATTAGGACCAAGGAACTCCAAGAAGGTGAGCTTCAATCAATCCAAGCTTATCTAACCGACGAAGTGGCAGAAGTTACCAGTGTGCCCAACGTTGATACTGTGTCACCAGAGGTGGCTGGTGAGACTGTGCGAAACGCGATCATAGCTGTCTTAGTCGCCGCCTTGGCCATTCTTTTGTTTATTTCGTGGGCTTTTAGGGGTATACCAAACCCTCTACGCTATGGTGTATCCGCGTTGTTAGCACTGTTTCACGATATTCTAATTATCATTGGTATCTTCTCAATATTAGGGAAGGTTGTAGGGTTTGAGGTTAATGCCATGCTTATAGTTGGGTTGTTGGCTGTAGCGGGCTATAGCGTCAACGATACAATCGTTGTTTTTGATCGAATTAGAGAGAATTTAAGAAAATATTCAAAAATTCCAATATCAGAAATTTCTAATACCTCAACAAATCAAACTTTATCAAGAACTTTAATTA
>CAJXDJ010000010.1 GCA_913052045.1 uncultured Dehalococcoidia bacterium | reverse complement strand
CCGAAGGCCAGTACGCTACGTCCGTGCTCGCCCTCGCGCCAATGGGGCAGCCGAGGTCGCATGAACTGCCGTAATTACAGGCCTGACGCCCTTCACCATAGGCGGTCGTCGCGATGGCTGCGTCGGCGGGCCACCAGGACCACCCAAGCGCGTCGAATCCTCTGGCAATAGTCTCGCCGTGTTTACCCAGAGCTAGAGGGGGCATCGGGCGAGGTGACTTCGGAGGGTAGAACGGGTCGCCGTCCAGGCCCGAGACGCCCATCATTCGATCGTTGAGGTCGAAGAACGGTACAAGGTCCTCGTAACTATAGGGGAAGTCGTCGGCGACACCGTCCAAGGTGCGAACCTTGAAATCGGACGGGTGGTACCGAGGGAAGTGCGCACCCCAGTGGATAGTGCTTCCCCCGACGGCGTTGTACATAAGGGGAGCTATCGCCGACTCGGTGTGGTTGACCGGATAATCTACGTCCAGATTCCGTTCGTTAGGATCAGGGTGGAAGTCGGACCAGCGGCTCAATTCCCAGTCGGGTTGGTTCGTGTGGTACTGGGACGGCTTGACCCAGTCGCCCTGGTCGAGGCACATGACGCTGATGCCGGCCTGACTCAAACTCCAGGCAACGGCGCCGCCGGTAGCGCCCGCCCCGATAATCAGCACGTCAGGCTGTTCGTTGTCCATTGGAAGCCGTCCTAGAAATTCCTCTTTGCACCGCGAAGGAGTGCTTCCGGAGGATCATAACCCAGCATGCTGTTGAAAAAAAGACTCCGCCGGTCATGAATCGGCTACCCATCGCCTGCGATGTCATGCGATATGGTAGATTGGCTCGAAGACTCTGGCCAATGGGTCACCGGCGATAGATACGCTAACTGAATCCAGGCTCCACCACTCCACCCTGAGGAGGACGCGAAATGGACAAGTCAGCCTACAATCCGCTATCTGTGGACGAGAGGTACGTAATCGAGGAAAAAGGCACCGAACGGCCATTCACTGGAGAGTACGACGATTTCTATGAGGACGGTGTCTATATCTGCAGACGGTGCAACGCGGAGCTGTACCGATCCGACACCAAATTCGACGCTCACTGTGGCTGGCCAGCATTCGACGAGGAGATTCAGGGAGCCGTGACTAGATTGCCGGATTCTGATGGTCAGCGTATCGAAATTGAGTGTACGACCTGTGGCGGTCATCTGGGTCACGTGTTTCTTGGAGAACGCCTGACGGAAAAGAACACGCGCCACTGCGTAAACTCACTCTCGATGAAGTTCGTCTCAGCCTAGTTTCCTGCTTCCAAAAGGATTGTGAGCCAGAATTTACGATGGATTAGAGCAAGGTAGACTCATTTGTGGAGCGCCTTATTGTCGACCTAAACGCCGGGATGAGTTGCCTCAATCTCTATTTAGGCCATCGTCTGGGTCTGTTCCAGGCACTGGCGGACACGGGCCCAGTGGCATAAAGCAGGTTTCGAGAAGATGGATATCCTACCGATAGAGAACGACCAGTTCCGTTTCTATCGACTGACGCCTTAAGCCTAAGCGTGTTCCCGAGGGTGATCGAATCAAAAGCCCGGCCGCTGTGGATGGGGGAGTGGCGCGATCGGCTACAGTGTGGTGGAGATAGGGGGACTCGAACCCCCAACCTCGGCATTGCGAACGCCGCGCTCTCCCAATTGAGCTATATCCCCTCGCGAGAATTTCCAGGTCTCGTGACGTGGGGTATAGGAAAGGAAGTTTTATCTTCTCCTAACTCTGTATGGATAAGAAAAATCCTAGCTTACCCTCCGTGAGGTGTCAAGAAATCATATCAACGTCTCTTCCATAGTGGATCAGCAGCGGTGACTGAAGTAGCTTGGACTAAAAAAGGCAAGCGAATACATTGATGATTCTTGACATTGTTCCACTTGCGACTCTAGTATTTATCGGCACGACAGTGCAAATCTTAAAAACTGTTTTAGGAAATAAAATTAGTGATAGGACGGTGGATCCATGGCATTCAAATTTGTTGGTGCCGTCCTCTCAGTATTGACCGGAAAAACCGTCCGCGATGCTCAACTCAAATCTAATTTGTTAGTTGAAGAAGCGGAAGAAAAGAAGAGAGAAATTATTCTTGAAGGACGTGAGAGTGCTTCGAGAATAAGGTCAGATGCTGAAGAGATGGCCAAAGAAAGGAGCAGAGATCTCCGGGATTCAGAAAAAAGACAGCAAGGGCGTGAAAATAGTCTCGATAGACGACAAACGGATGTTGAGAGACGTGAGGGCTCGCTTTCAGAACAAGAAGTTCTTACTGAGGGAATTAGACTTGAGGTAGAAAGTTTAAAACAGAATCAGATTCAACAAATAGAACAATCGGCAGGATTGACAGGAGATCAGGCGCGAGAATTGGTTATGTTCAGGGCAGAAGATCAAGCCCGACACGAATTGTCTAAGCGGTATTATGAGCTCGAAAGGGACATGAAGGACAGGGTTGATGACGAAGCAAGAAGAGTAATTACTATAGCAATTCAAAGACTAGCTGCAGATGTTGTCTCCGAACGGAGTGTGACCAAGGTGACTTTGCCAAATGATGAAATGAAGGGCAGGTTAATTGGAAGGGAAGGCCGCAACATCAGGGCCTTGGAGGCTGCGACAGGAGTAGATTTACTCATTGACGATACGCCTGAGATAATCACTATTTCATGCTTTGATCCTATTCGCCGCGAAGTTGCAAGGGTCGCCTTGGAGAAACTCATTGAGGATGGTCGAATACATCCTACCAGGATTGAGGATATGGTTGTTAAGTCCCAAAATGAAGTAGAAGAAATAATATGGCGATCTGGTGAGCAAGCCACATTCGACGCAGGAGTTCCAGGCCTGAAACCCGAATTAATTAAATTACTGGGGCGTCTAAAATACCGATATAGCTACGGAGAAAACATCTTACAGCATTCCGTAGAGGTTTCTCGGATTGCAGGGCTTATTGCCGCAGAGGTAGGAGCTAAGGTTACTGTAGCCAAAGCTGGAGGTCTGCTTCATGATATTGGAAAGGCCATGACTCACGAGGTTCAGGGAAGCCATGTAGATATCGGAGGAGATATTGCGACCCGCTATGGTATTGATCCGGAGGTTCATAGAGCTATAGTGGAACACCATGAGGATGACAGGGGTTCTATGGAGGCTCTGATTGTGGCGGCAGCAGATGCCGTCAGTGCCGCCAGGCCAGGGGCTCGTAAGGAAACCATGGATATGTACATAGAGAGATTAGAAGCGCTAGAGGATGTGGCCACGAGTTTTGATGGTGTAGAGAAGGCTTATGCTATCCAAGCTGGGAGAGAGGTCCGGATCATAGTTAAACCTGAAGAGATGAATGAATATGAGGCTGCTGCCCTAGCGAGAGATGTAGTTAAAAAGGTCCAGGATGAATTGATTTATCCTGGACAAATAAAAGTTACTGTAGTGAGGGAAACTAGGAACGTTGAGATAGCCCGCTGAGGAAAGATAAAAGAGAGAAATGCGAGAGATTTAGCATTGGAAGCACCCTGACTAAGATTGGTTACGGATGGAAGATTAGTTAAATTGAATGGCTACTGTCAGTGGGAAACTGGGTTACACAATATGATCAGGTGTAAGAGAATTAATTGAGAGTCTTAATGATTGGCGACATTGTGGGACGGCCAGGGAGGAGAGCTGTACAAGAAATTGTGCCTTCACTGCGTAAAGACTTGGATATTGATCTTGTGATAGCCAATGGCGAAAACTCCGCGGGTGGATTCGGTATTACGTTTGATACAGCTCAAGAGATTCTGGACTCGGGAGTAAACGTTATAACTTCTGGCAATCATATCTGGAAGAAACGAGAGATTATCCCATATCTTCAGGAAGAATTGCCGGTTCTAAGGCCATCAAATTATCCCAAGGCCACTCCTGGTCGGGGCCAATTGAATATCGGTGATGTTATGGTAGTGAATTTGATGGGAAGGGTGTTTATGGAAGCCTTGGATTGTCCATTCAGGGAAGCAGACCGTTTGCTCAAGGAAGCCGAGGGGTTGAATTCACCCTCAATAGTTTTAGTAGATTTCCATGCAGAGGCTACTTCAGAAAAGCAAGCCATGGGTTGGTATCTCGATGGGCGTGTGAGCGCGGTCGTAGGAACTCATACGCATGTTCCTACTGCCGATAATCGGATACTTCCTAAAGGTACCGCTTACGTATCAGATTTGGGAATGGTTGGCCCAATTAACTCGGTGATTGGGACCGAACCGAACGCAGTTGTCCAGAAGTTTTTGACACAGATGCCTCATCAGTTCACTGTCGCATCGGGGCCGGTTACTTTCAATTCGGTATTGATTGAAATAGACGACGAAACCGGAAAAGCTGTGTCAGTAGACAGGGTAGACAGGTTGATAAACTAATGTCAGTCACTGTTGATTTACATTCTCATACCACGGCTTCGGATGGAAGATTGTCTCCTAGTGAACTAATCCATCTCTTCGGTAAAAGGGGACTAAAGACGGTGGCCATAACCGACCATGACACTACCAATGGTTTAGGAGAAGCTCTTAAAGTTAAGAGAGCATATCCAGACATGACCCTCATTCCGGGAGTAGAACTAAGCGCCGACTCTAAAGATACAGAGATGCATTTACTTGGATATTTCCTGAATTATGAAAATGATAGTTTCCAGAAAACGCTATCCAAATTTAGGGAAGGAAGGATAGGAAGAGCGATAACGATGGTGAAGAAATTGTCAGAGCTGGGTGTTAAATTGAAGTGGGAAAGAGTTCTTGAATTTGCCGGAGACGGAGCGGTTGGTCGTCCACATATAGCTAGGGCTATGATAGAGATGGGGTACGTGGCAAGTATGTCAGAGGCCTTTGATAAGTATTTGGGCAGAGGTGCGCCTGTATATGCAGAACGGGATAAATTTAGCCCCCTAGACGCGATAGAATTAATTCATAGTGTCAATGGTTTGGCTGTGCTTGCCCATCCGTCTTGGGTAGACAATTTGGAGTCCCAGCTTCCATCGTTGGTAGAAGCTGGATTGGCTGGAATGGAAGTTCATTATAGCAGTTACAGTTCGGGGCTAATCATGGAATTGGAAAGCTTGGCCAATAAATTTAGCCTGGTGCCGTGTGGGGGATCGGATTATCATGCCAACAATGATCCTGGGGAAGCGTTGCCAGGAGACCAAGGGCCACCCCAAGAATCTGTCGATCGGCTTAGGGAAATAGCGATGGAGAGGATTTCGACACACTGACGGTTAGTCAAGAAATTCATTTATGGGCATGTGAATAGCCAATGGACCTTTTCCTTTTGTACCTATACGCGTATTTAATTGGTTCCGTGCCGACAGGATATCTTCTTGGGCATTGGATTCGCAAGGTAGATATACGGAAATATGGTAGTGGCAATGTTGGGACTTCGAATGTGTTTATCCATATCGGTAAACGTTGGGGGATATTGCTCGGTGCTATTGATTTTTTATTAAAGGGGGCTTCACCAGTTTGGATTGGAATGTTGATTTTGGGTCTCGGTGTACAAGAATCGTCAGGAGTGTTTTTAGTAGACTTTTTGTTTGGATTTCACCGCGAGTCATTTCATCTGGTAGGCGCTGCTTTATTGGCCATGGTGGGCAATAATTGGTCAGTTTTTCTTAAATTCAAAGGCGGGCGAGGCCTGGCAGTGGCAGGAGGAGCCCTTTCTACGATAGCTTTGTATGAGTGCTTGATATGTTGTGTAGTTTCACTTTTGGGATATCGCTTCTTAAAAATCCCCGCAGGAGTCATAACATTGGTCTGTGTTTTGCTATTACCGTTTTGGGTAATTGTGTTTGGGCAGGCCAATGCAGTTTTATGTTATTGTTTGGGGGTAATAGCTTTAGTTTTAGTAAAAAGGTTGCTGGGTAGTGGGAAAGTTTTCCCGGAGGGTATACCAAAACCAAGGCTTTTAGTAACAAGGTTGATTTTTGATAGAGACTCAATGGACAGAGAGGCCTGGATAAAACAGGTTCCTCAGGCCTAACGTGAGTAGATCTGGTGGATGCTTAAATGGGTCAGGAACAATTCTCCAAACAAGAAGCTGAAACTTATGCAGGGCTCGTCACCTTTTGTGCGACGCATAAGAATATTGAGACTGCTCTTAAATGTAGTCGATGCGGCAATGCTATCTGTCCTTACTGTATGATTCAAACTCCTGTTGGTGCACGGTGTCGGATTTGTGCTAACTTGCAAAAATCGCCGGTCGCAACACTATCTTTGAGACGATTGATTCTGACTTTATTAACAACGGTCGTTTTGTCCGCAGTTATTGGAACTTTATGGGGTTATTTTCTCCCAGGAATACGAAGTGTGCTATTTTTGCCCATTATTGTCTCGCTTGGTGTCGGATATGTTATTGGAGAAAGCATAAGTATAGTATCAAATCGCAAACGAACGAAGCTTTTAGTTTGGATGGCAGGCGCTGCTACCATCTTTGCCTTTGTTATAAGCAGTTTGATTTTTACTTTCGGAAGAGAAACTCACATCCTTTCTTGGGGTATTATGGAGTTATTTACAGTGGGCCTTTCCGTTTATTTGGCAGTCACCAGAATCCGTTAATTGACCCCATAGTCGTGCGGAAACGTTTCTTGAAATCTCATAGCTAAATCCGTGTTGCTGTAGATAACTAAACATTTTGCTCATGAAATCCTTTTCATCCATATGTCCATAGCGATTAATAATCTTTTTCCCGTTCCTTAATGCTGTTGTGTAATCATCCAGTTCTTGGAGTAGGGGCATAATTATTTCTCTTTCGACACCTAAATTGCAGAGCTCTTGTTCTAGGATTTTTCTGCTCCGCGGTCGGTGTTTCTCTCGAAGTTGTATCCAATATTCGGCAAAATCCTGGTCATTTAATAGATTTTTACTTTTGAGCAGCTCTAATGTTATATCAGTGTCGGTTTTCGTGAATTCTCTTAGAAGACGTTGCCGAACTTCTCGAACACTGCGTGCTCGATATGAGAGGAATCGTAGAGCTACATCCCAGGAGTTTTTATTCTGTTTCAACGGCAGGACTAACGTTCGGTTCCGCAGAGTTGAGCGCGGGTATAGAATTTTCCCTAATGAGCAGTTCTATCTCCTTGGCCAGTGCGCTATTGGTCCTGAGGAAGCTTTTAGCATTTTCCCTTCCCTGACCTAGCCGAATATCTCCATAGGAGTAGAATGCACCCGATTTTTTTATTAGATTGTTTTCTGTTCCCAGTTCTAGAATGTCCCCTTCTCGACTGATCCCCTCGCTGAACATGATATCGAATTCTGCTGTTCTGAATGGAGGCGCAACCTTGTTTTTTACAACTCGAGCCCTAACCCTATTGCCAATTATTTCTGTCCCATTTTTGATGGAGTCGACCCTTCGGAGGTCTATGCGGACCGAACTGTAGAATTTTAGGGCCCGTCCTCCTGGTGTAACCTCTGGGCTTCCAAACATTACTCCCACTTTCATTCGTATTTGGTTGATAAAATAACGGCAGTTTTGGATCTGTGGATGGCAGAAGTTAGTTTTCGTAGAGCCTGAGACATTAATCTTGCCTGGAGTCCTACATGGGCATCTCCCATATCGCCTTCAATTTCGGCTTTGGGGACTAATGCCGCAACGGAATCGATAATAATCACGTCTATGGCACCGCTTCTCACCAAATATTCAGTGATTTCCAACGCTTGCTCTGCGTTATCTGGTTGTGAGATTAGTAGGTCCTGGATGTTTAGGCCTAACCTAGCGGCATAGGAGGGATCCATAGCGTGTTCCACGTCAATATACGCAGCCGTACCACCTAACTTTTGGCTTTCTGCCATGATATGCATGGCGATAGTTGATTTTCCGGCGGCTTCGGCTCCATAAATTTCTGTAACTCGAGCTCGAGGCACCCCCCCTATTCCTAGGGCTATGTCAAGAGATAGACAACCTGTTGGCAATGATTCGGTTGTTAAGGTTTGTACAGTTTCCCCTAGCCGCATTATGGCGCCTTTCCCATACTCTCGTTCTATCTGGTCGAGAGCTATATCTAAAGCTGCTTTTTTACTTTGGGTCATGGAATCCCTCACTAGGAACTGGATTAGGTCATAATATCATTGGCTTGAATGGCCAACAAGCAGTCTTTTATTTGGCAGGTAGCTTCTTAATGAACATTGGACTGTTTGATCGGGTAGTTCTGTGACACGCTTCATAGAATGGTGGGGGGGGGTTATCGACATCTTAGTTCGTTGTCATATTTTCCTGACTTAAAGTCGGTTACCACATTGGTTTTCAGATCAAATTTATGACGGTTGAGTTTGGATAAATCTTCTCCGTAGACGTGTATCTCCACTGTTGGTCTGTCAGTTTCATTATCAATCTGGTGTATTTCATCCGATAGAGGTACCAACAACGAAATTTCCCCGGGCCTGGTCTTATCTACGCGAGTCTTTTCCAGCATAGCAAATCCGTTTCTTTTGTGATTATCTATTCGCTTAAAACGAGTTTCCGTAAGGCAATTCTCCATAACTCCGATCATTCCCCAGGTTAAGTGATCATGAGGGTCTATATGATCTCCAGGACCCCACACTATTGAGATAATGGATAGGCCGTTTGTCCCTCTATGTAGTAGATAGGACCCATGGAACGGACGTGGTCCTTTCCCATATGGCAACTTAAAAGTCTCTTCGATGGAATTTGGGTTAAGTATAAGTTGTTTAAGGTAACGAGATCCTCGGTCAAAGAGGGATTGCTGGGTTGGACCTAATGCGAGAAGATTGTTCATATCAGATACAAAATCATCGAGGCCGTAATAAAGATTAGACATGTCGAGGGTCCTTCTCGAAATCGGGATGCACAAATCCTATCATGGGGGCTTTTTGTGAACAACCTGTTAAATTTTTGGATAGTGGTTGATTATTGGTAGTCGCCAGTCTTTCCCAAAAGCTCGTTGCGTAATTTTTACGCCTGGGGGAGCTTGCCTTCTTTTGTATTCATTGTGATTTATTGTGGTAATAACTTTTCTAACTATCAATGGATCAAATCCCATGTTTACGATATCCTCGTAATCCTGATTCTGTTCTACGTATGCCGCTAATATTTGGTCGAGAATGTCGTATGGTGGCAATGTGTCCACATCTTTTTGTAATGGTTTTAGTTCAGCGCTTGGGGGTTTAGTTAAGGTGTTTTTAGGTATCACAGGATTTGATTTATTTCGCCAGTGTGCTAGGTTATACACCATAGTTTTTGGAACATCTTTTAACACATTGAATCCCCCTGCCATGTCACCATAGAGGGTGGCGTAGCCCATGGCCATTTCGCTTTTGTTTCCTGTACAGAGGACAAGCCATCCAAATTTATTAGATAATGTCATCAAAATATTGCCTCTAATTCGTGACTGAACATTTTCCTCGGCTACACCTGCAGGTGTATTTGAGAAAAATCCAGCTAACATTTCATCAAATGCTGAATGAGCTGCTTCAATAGGGACCGACCATATTTTAATCCCTAGATTATCCGCCAGTTTTTTAGCGTCCACTATGCTACCTTTGCTTGAATAACGAGAAGGCATAGCAATGCCAATGACATTCTCACAGCCCAAAGCATCGCTCGCTATGGTAGCTGTGAGAGCTGAGTCAATTCCTCCAGAAAGACCAATCAACACTTTGGCAAAACCCGTTTTATGTATGTAATCGCGGGTTCCCGTTATAAGTGCACCATAAATTTGATCTAGTCCTGTATTGTTTGCGGATGGTCTGCTCGTTTCCAATCTTGGGTAGGACTTCTCTATAAAGCCGGAAACATTGAACAATTTGGTATTGCAGCTGGTCTCTAAGTCTTCATGGTCATTGATTCGCGTTCTATGATGGTCGATATCGGATCTGGAAATCGATTCCAAATCAAGATCTATTGTTATTAGATCCTCCTCGAATTGCTTTCCTTTCACCAGAATCTGTCCTTCCGGATTGCTCACCATGCTCGCTCCATCAAAAACGAGTTCGTCTTGTCCTCCTATTGCGTTGACGTAAGCGATGAATACGTTATTTTCGATTGAACGTGTGGTAATTATCTCTTCCCTTTCGATCTGTTTGCCAATCTGGTAAGGAGATGCATTGATGTTAATGATCAACTCTGCTCCGGTTTTACATTGTGCAACCATCGGGCCGTCTTTGTACCAAACGTCCTCACAGATGTTGACGCCCAGCTTTGAGCCATTGATTTTGTAAACTGGGTATTGTGACCCGGGTTTGAAATAACGGGCTTCATCGAACACCCCATATGTTGGAAGATGAATTTTGTGGTATATGTTTATAAGTTTGCCGTCGTATGCTAAAGCAGCAGCGTTATACGTATTGACATCGGAATCCACAAATCCGATTACCAATCCAATACCAGTCGAGGCATCAACAGCCTGACGCATCTTTTCCTTGGATGCCTTAAGGAAAGAGGGTTTGAACACAAGGTCTTCCGCCGGATATCCTGTAATGGCCATTTCTGGAAAAGCCACTAGATCCGCTGACTGAGCTTTGGCCAGATTTGTGTAATGGAGAATCTTTTCCAAGTTTCCCTGGAGATCCCCGACTATAGTGTTGATCTGAGCTAATGCTATTCTGAAGGTTCTCATGGACCTGATATTAATTATAAATTATCCTTTTCCAAAGTATAACACTAGCTCGAAGTTAGTGACCTGTGGATTATTTTTCTAAGAAAAATCGAATGATTTATTTTGATTTTTGGCTATTTTTGACGTACCATTCAAGCAGTGGTTTTAATCTATGCAAGCCCTTATTTTCAGCAATTAGGATGAAGGTAACAAATGGCCGATAGACCGAAGTGGATGCGCGGTGGTTTCCTGTACATGGTGATAATTGCCGCTATCGTCATAGTTTTCCTCACCATAGCATCCGATACGGGTAGTTCCCGAGAAATTTCCTTTACAGAGCTTGTATCAAAGGCAAAAGCTGGTGATATCCAGTTAATGGAAGTTAATGGTGGAAATATTTTGGCAGTAACGACTTCAGGCGTCAGGTTCAATAGTCGTATTGGGATTGGGATAGACCTGCTTGAGGTATTACGTGATGAGGGGATCAATACGGGCGTAAATGGAGTCGATGTAGTATTTAAAAAAGCTGGAGGGCTAAATTTTGGGATGCTGCTCAATTTCCTCCCATTGATATTTTTTGGTGGCCTTATCATTTTCATGATGCGGCAGGCCCAAGGTAATAGTAATCAAACCATGAACTTTGGTCGGTCGAAAGCAAAAATGATTGTCACGGATCGTCCAACGGTCACGTTTGACGACGTAGCTGGGGCTGATGAGGCAAAAGCAGAACTTCAGGAGGTCGTGGAGTTTCTTAAGTTTCCAGAACGTTTCCTAGCTTTAGGCGCTAGGATACCCAGGGGAATCTTATTGATTGGTCCGCCAGGGACTGGAAAAACATTGCTTGCTCGCGCTATAGCTGGAGAAGCCGCTGTCCCCTTTTTCCCCATCAGTGGAAGTGAATTTGTGGAAATGTTTGTAGGTGTCGGAGCTGCTCGTGTTCGAGATCTATTTGACCAAGCCCAACGTAACGCTCCATGTATAGTGTTTGTGGACGAAATTGACGCAGTGGGCCGACATAGGGGAGCTGGTTTAGGAGGAGGTCACGACGAACGAGAACAAACCTTGAACCAGATTTTGGTTCAAATGGATGGATTCGAGACTGGAACGAACGTAATAGTTTTGGCTGCTACTAACAGACCCGACATCCTTGATCCCGCTCTATTGAGACCGGGTAGATTCGATAGAAAAGTGATGCTAGATGCTCCTGATGTACGGGGAAGGGAGGCTATCTTAAAGGTGCATTCTCAGGGTAAACCGCTGGCTCCTAGTGTGGATTTGGCCCTTATTGCCAAGGAAACCCCAGGATTTAGCGGCGCAGATCTTGCCAACCTAGTCAACGAGTCCGCTTTGTTAACGGCTCGAGTTAACAAGAAACTGATTGGTAAGACCGAATTTGAGGAAGCGGTTGATAGGGTAATTGCCGGTCCTGAACGGAAAAGCCGTATCATTAGTGAACGAGAAAAAAGAATAACGGCTTACCATGAGGCGGGTCATGCTGTTGTTGCCTCGAAATTGCCTCATGCTGATATTGTTCATAAGATATCCATCGTAGCCCGAGGTAACATGGGTGGATATACGAGATTGTTACCCGAAGAAGAGAGCAATTTGTATACGAAGAACCAATTTGAGGACTTGTTGGCTACTGCTTTGGGTGGCCGGGTTTCCGAACAGGTGGTTTTTAACGAGATTACGACCGGAGCTAGTAACGATTTAGAAAGAGCTACTCGTATCTCTCTGATGATGGTAAAACAATACGGAATGAGTTCCACTTTGGGGCCTAGAACCCTAGGCAAAAGACAGGAATTGGTCTTTCTAGGACGAGAAATCCATGAGGAAAGAGATTACAGTGATAAAATAGCTGAAGTAATCGATGGAGAAGTCAAGACTTTCATCGAGACTGCGTACAATAGAGCACAGGGCATTCTCGAGGAACATAGGGAGATTTTGAATGGTGTGGCCGAATATCTTATCAGGCATGAGTCAGTGGAAGGACAGGCTCTTGCAGATCTCCTGGAAGGTCGGGAGCCGCAGCCTACCTTGATTAAAACGGAAGAACAATCAAAGAAAAGAGCAACCCGTAAGAGACAGACCAAGTCGGTACCTAAAACTGGTCAGCCGCATGGATCCAGGCCAATAATGGACGGAGGAACAGCGTCAGATTCCTAGGAAGATAAGGCTAGGTCTCGTCGTTTAAAGGTAACTGACGGAAGTATATCCCCCATTTTTGCATTAGGTCTCTTACCAGTGAATGGTTTTCCGTCAGGAGCTCGTTAAAAAACCCTGCTAATGCGTGTCCCGGCATAGTTTCATCTTCGCAAACCCAACTCATTTCGGCAGGTACGACATATATTATGCCCTTCTGATGTTCGCATTGTAAGCGCATCTTGGTCAGACCTTTT